>JAAYBE010000106.1 GCA_012719015.1 Actinomycetota bacterium | reverse complement strand
TCCCAGTCGCTCGTGGTCCATTCGCGCCTCCCTCGGTCACGGGTCATCATCGGCAACGAGAACCCCTTCCCTGAGCGCGCCGTGACGCCCGGGCCGGCGACGGCCGGGCAGATCCGCCCGTGCATCCGTCGCGCGAGCGGGTTAGGATTATCGCGTGCAGCTGGCCTTCACCACCGTCGACGAGTTCCACAGCCTGCTCGAGCAGGCCGGCGAAGCTCTCGACTTCCGCGAGGTGTGGCCGCGCCTCTTCCCCGTCGCGCACTGCCCGCCCGAGCTGATGCGGAAGCTGGTCGCCGACATCGTCGCCGGCGACGACCGCTTCGCCTGGGAGAGCGACGTGCACGTGGGGCTGGCGGCGTGGCGGGCGCGGCGGCGCGACCTCGCCGACGTGGCCTACACGGTGGTCGACATCGAGACCACCGGCGCCACACCCGGTTTCTGCAAGATCACCGAGATCGGCGCCGTGCGCATCGAGGGAGGGCGCGAGGTCGACCGGTTCTCTGCGCTCGTCGACCCGGGCGTCCCCATCCCGGCCATGATCACCGGCATCACCGGCATCGACGACGCCACGGTGGCCGGGGCGCCTCCCATCGAGGTCGTGCTGCCCCGGTTCGTCGACTTCGCGGCGCACTCGGTGCTGGTGGCGCACAACGCACCGTTCGACCTCGGCTTCCTCGACTACGAGCTCGGCAAGCTGCGCGGGCAGACGTTCCCGCGGCCCGCGCTCGACACGCTGCGCATGGCGCGCCGACTCTGCCCGCAGCAGCGCTGCTCGCTGGGCGCGCTGGCGGCGCGCTTCGACACCGCGGTCAAGCCGGCGCACCGGGCCCTCCAGGACGCCCAGGCCACCGGCGAGCTGCTGCTCCTCTTCCTCTCCCGGCTCGAGGAGCGCGGCATGAGCACGCTCGAGGAGGTGGCGCGCTTCTGCGAGCCGGCCGCCCGGCGCAACTACCACAAGATCGCCCTCACGGAGCGTCTCCCGACCACCACCGGCGTGTACGTCATGCGCGACGCCGAGGGGGCGCCGCTGTACATCGGCAAGGCCGACAACCTGCGGCGTCGCACGCGCGACCACTTCCTGCAGCGCCAGGCGTTCCACGCCCGGCAGGCGCTCGAGCTGCTCGAGCGCATCGACGTCGTCGAGACGGGCTCCGAGTTCGCCGCGCTGCTCCTCGAGAGCCGGCTCATCGCCCGGCGACGGCCGCCGTACAACGCGCACGGCACGCGCGCCGCCGCCTACCACTACGTCAAGCTCAGCGCCGAGGAGTACCCGCGCCTCTACGCCACGCCCAACCTGCGCGACGACGGCTCCTGCTACGCCGGGCCGTTCCGCAAGGCGACCCTGGCCCGCCGCTTCGTCGAGTGCGTCAACGGCGCCTACCCGTTGCGCACCTGCGCGCACCTGCCGCGGCCCGGCCGCGGGCACCCCTGTCCCCGGGCCGGGACCGGCGCCTGCCTCGCCCCCTGCAGCGCGCCGCTCAACGGCGAGTACGCGGCGCTGGTCGCCGAGGTGCGCCGCCTGCTCGAGGGGCATCCCGACGACCTCGACCGCCGCCTGGTGGAGCGCCGGCGGGCGCTGGTCGAGGAGCTGGCGTTCGAGCAGGCGGCACAGGTCGAGGCCCAGCGCGAGACGCTCGCCCGCGTCACGCGCACCGTGCGCCGCCTGCAGGCGGCGCGCCGTCACGATGTCGTGCTCGTGTACCCGGCGCGGCGCCGCGGCTGGGTCGCCCTCTGGGGGGTCCGGGGCGGTTCCCTCGTGCTCGAGCGCGAGGTCGGCCGCCGGGCGTTCGATGCGCGGGCCGCCGAGCGGCTGCTCGCCGAGCTCGCCGCCGCCGCGCCCCCGGCGGCGCCCCTGCCGGCCACGGCGCTCGACGAGCTGCTGCTCGTGCACGCCTGGATCGAGGCGCACCGCGCGGCGCCGGGCGTCGTCGACCTGGGCGACCTGCTGCGCGGCGACGAGCCGGCCGCGTCCGCCGCCGC
>JAAYBE010000015.1 GCA_012719015.1 Actinomycetota bacterium | reverse complement strand
GTCGGGCTCGAGCGTCTCGTCGACCAGGGCGAGCAGCAGCCGTGCCAATCGTTCGTAGTGGCGCGGCGGCAGCATGATCTCGAGACGGGTGTCGACCAGCGCGTAAGTCTTGGCCGGCCGCCCGCCCCCGGCGCGTCGCCGCGTCGAGGTGGCGACCAGGCCCAACTCGACGAGCCTCTCGAGATGCGCCCGGGCCACGGTCCGGTGCAGGCCGAACACCTCCGCCACCTCCGCCGCCGAGCGGGGTCCGTCGCAGTCGCGCAGGTGGCGGTAGATCTTGCGGCGCGTGGGGTCACCGAAGACGTCGGCGAGCCTGCCGAGGAACAGGCCGTCCTTGTCGTAAGAGACCTCCACGCGGACGACCTTATCGCACTTGCATGCGCCCACCAACGCTTGTGATGGCCCATGGCCACCAAATACAGTGAACACCCTAGGCGGCGCCGGAAGCCGCGACGGGAGGCGTGCCACCACGGACGAGAGGAGCGGCCATGATCAGGGTGCGGACGTTCGCGACACCGATCAAGATCTTCGCCACCATGCGGGAGCTCCACGACCTGGACGCCCAGGTCGAGGTCTTCCTGAAGGAGCAAGGGGCCACCGAGGTGTTCTCCATGAGCGACAGCACCACGGTGGGCGAGAGCGGCGAGACCATCGGGCTCATCCGCGCGGTGACGTACAGCGTCCCCGACTGAGTGGCCGCTTCTGACCGCCGGGCACGGGCGCCGTTCGCCGGCGACGCGGGAGCCCGCGGAGTACGCGCACGGCGCTCTTGACTGCGACCGGGGTGTGGCGTATTCTTTTGGTGCGCTATCACAGTCAAAACTCGTGATCGCGTGTCCCGTCAGGGGGACGAGCATCGGTGCTCCCCACCAGCACCGAGGCCCCTCGAAGGCGGCGCCTCCCCTCCAGGCGCCGCCTTCGCTTGTCAGGAGGCGCGCTCCGCGAGCTCCCGCAGCAGGGCCGGGATGTCGGCGCGCGGGACGACGAGGTCGGCCGCCGCGCGCACCGGCGCGGCCGCCTCCGCGACCGCCACGCCCAGCCCGGCCCAGCGCAGCATGTCCACGTCGTTCATGCCGTCGCCCATCGTCGCCACCTGTTCACGGGCGACGCCGAGGCGCTCACAGAGCCAGGCGAGCGCCCCGCTCTTGCTGACGCTGAGGTCGACGAACTCGATGTACTCAGGCTGGGAGCGGACCACGTACAGCCGCCCGTGCCAGCGCTGCTGCAGGCCGGGCAGGATCTCGTCCGCCTGCTCGGTTGCTGTGACCAACACAAGCTTGGTGGGCGGACGGCGACGCACCGCCGCCTCGAGGTCCGGCACCGTCTCGATGGCCACCTCGACGTGCTCGGCGTAGCGTCGCGCCCAGCGGGTGACCTCCTCGACGCAGAGCTCGTCGTCGATGTAGGCGTTGATCTGACATCCCATGGCGGTCACGTGACGTACGACCTCGGCGGCCGTCTCGCCGTCCATCGGCACGTGCCGCCACCACTCCCCGCCGGCCAGATCGGCGACCAGGGCCCCCTGGTAACAGATCACCGGCCCGGCGGCGATACCGAGCCGTTCGGCCATGCGGCGCGCGCTCTGCAGCATGCGGCCGGTGCAGATCACCGTACGCACGCCCACCGCGCGGAGTCCGGCCAGGGCCTCCGGCGTCCCGTCCGCCCACGCGAGATCGCGGCCGATCAGCGTGCCGTCGAGATCGGCGCCCACGAGAGCCGGCCGGAACGATGCGAGGACGACCGGGGACGTCACCGGGCGCCCCTCAACGGGATTACGCACCACGTCGGCGCGGGTACACTGCCGGTGTATCGCACAGTCCGATACGTGGAGAAGAGCATCGCCCCAGCGACCACGGGGAGCCTTCTCACGAAGACCTGGTGATTCCCAGGTCTTCGTTTTTCATCGGGCCTTCTCCGCCGCTGGACGAATGGACCTCGCCACGACGTCCAGACGCACGATCTCGATGCCGGCCACCCTGCGGAGGTCGTCGCGCAGCCCCTGGAGCAGTGTCTGCTGGGCCTGCCGCAGATCGCACACGGGAAGGTCGGCCTCGACGCGCAGACTCCAACCCTGCCCGTCCCGGGCCACGCCCACGTCGGTCACGCTCGCGCCGGGGAGCAGGGCCTCGAAACGGCGGCGCACGGCCTTGCCGAGGGCCGGCACGGAGAGACGCGCAGTACCTCCGGGAACGGCGTACTCGACGACCTGCGGTGGAGCGCCCGGAAAGATTTGCCGGTAGGCGAGCGCGGCGAGGAGGGCGGCCAGGGCGGCGGCGCCGACCGCCGCGGCGGTGGTCGCCGCACTGGGGGCGGCGGTCAACTCGGACCACCAGCCGGCCACCGGCCAGGACACGCCCGCGTCGGCGGCCATGGCCGCCTGCCGCACCAACCCGGCGCCGGCGAACGCCAACGTGACGAGACCGACGGCGACGGCGACGATGCGCGCGAACACGCTCACGGCAGATACCTCACGAGCTGCCCCACCTTGAGGACCCGGACCCGGACGCCGACATGGTCGAGGTCACGGCCGGTGAGGCGCTCGGCCTCATGCCGGACTGCGGCATCCGCTGCCGCTCCGACCGCCTCGGGATCCGCCAGCGGCCGCGTCCACACCGTGACTCTGGCACGGAGTGCGGCGCCCCGTGCCCGGAGGTCGACCTGGGCGCGCAGCACGTCAGCGTGCGCCCTCCCCACGGTCGTCGCGAGAGGACGCTCGAGATCGGCTCTCGGCGCGAGGACACCGCCGTCGCCCCCCGCGGACGACAGCCAGACCGCCTCGGCGTCGTGCCGCAGGACGAGCCAGAGGAGAAGCGCCAGCAGCGCCATGCCGGACACAAGCACCCATGCCGTCAGCGCGTGCCCCGGCGGCGTGACGGAGGGCAGCCGCGACCAGGCGCTGCCCAGAGCGGCGGCGGCGAGTCGCGCGGCGAAGAACGCAGCGACGACCGCTCCGGACAACAGCAGCAGGGCTGTCGCCGACCGCGTGAGGGGACCGGCCGCCGCTCCGGCGGG
>JAAYBE010000105.1 GCA_012719015.1 Actinomycetota bacterium | reverse complement strand
CCGGGGTCGCTCTCCTCGGCGAGCCAGGCGCTGAGCGTCTCGTGCTCGCCGGGGTCCGGCGGTTCGACCAGCTCTCGCAGGAAGGGATGGACGAACCCGGTGGAGGTGTCCACGGTGAACAACGCCGCGTCGCGCGCACGCGTGACGCCGACGTAGACGACGCGCCGCTCCTCCTCCACCTCGGCGGCTGTGCAGCGCGAGACGTCGCAGTCGTAATCGGGGATCACGACCGAGTGGTACTCGCGGCCCTTGGCGGCGTGGATGGTGCCGATCACGACGAGGTCCGCGTCGGACGCCTCGTCTGTGAGGGCATCCGCCCCGGCGTGGGCCTCCTCGGCGGCGCCCAGCCGGTCCCAGGTGCGCACGTAGACCTCGGGGTCCGGATATGTCTGGGCGAGGAGCAGAAGGGAGTCGACCACCTCCAGCGGGCCGCCGTCGGGGCCGCCGCCGGAGTCCGCCGCGGCCGCATCCGCCTCGGCCGCCCAGAGGGCATCCAGGCCGAAGGCCTCCGCGGTCGTCCAGACGAGGTCCTCGGCGCTCGCCGGGGCCGCGGCCCGGCGCACCGTCTCGACCCGCTCGACGAGGTCCGAGAGAGGACGATACCCCGCGACCGACTCCGCGGCGCCCAGCTCCCGCAGGCGACCCCAGGGGTCTGGCGCCACGCGCAGCGACTCGATCGCGGCGCCGCCGACGCCGCGGACGAGCCGGTCCAGCAGGTCGGCCAGGTCGGCTGCGGCGACGTCGCCCGGGGAGCGCGCCAGCTGGATGGCGGTGCGCAACAGACGGGCGGCGCGATGCGTGAACAGGCGGCAGCCGAGAGCGGGCGTGCGCGGGATGCCGGCCTCGTCCAGGGCGAGTGCGACGAGGAGTTGCTGCGCACGGTAACGGCAGAGCACGGCGAGATCGCGCCAGCCACAGCGGAGACGCGTCTTCTCGTCGCTGAGGAAGGCGCACAGGGCCGCGGCCCGGTCGGACCAGGCGGGCGCGCCGACGAAGCGCACCGCGCCGTCCTCGGCGTCGGCGCGGGGACGGATGTCCTTGGCTTCGCGGACGCGGTTGTGGCCGACGAGGCGGGCGCCGGTCTCGACCACCGCCCGGGAGCAGCGGTAGTTGGTCCCGAGCCTGTAGGTGGCCGACCAGGGTTCGGGCGGCATGCGCCGGTGGAACTCCAGGATGCCGCGTGGGTCCGCCCGCCGCCAGCCGTAGATGAGCTGGTCGTCGTCGCCGACGACGAAGAGGCGTCGGTGCGGCCGGGAGAGAAGGTCGACGAGGGCGAGCTGGGCGCCGTTCAGGTCCTGGAACTCGTCCACCAGCAGGTGGTCGAAGCGTCGCTGGATGGAAGCCCGGTGCGAGGGGTCGGCGAGCATGTCGACGAGGGCAAGGTAGATCTGGTCGTCGAACGACTGCAGCCCGGTGGCGGTCTGGGTGCGGAGGTACTGATCGTGGACCGGGGCGAAGGGGACGGTGACGAGCGGCGTCGCCGTGAGCGACTCGATCGTCACGTCCATGTGGTCCGGCGGCTCCAGCGCGGCCCGCACGCGGGTGAGGGCGCGCATGAACGCGCCGAGCGGGTCGCTGCCGCGGCGCGGCTTGAGTTCCGCGAGAGAGACGCCGGCCGTCTCCAGGGAGCGGGCCATGAGGCTCCGGAGGGCGCGCCCGTCGTGGTCGAGGCTGATACGCGCACCCAGCACCTGGCGCTGGTAGCGGTAGCCGAAGGCGTTGAACGTGGCGCAGTGCACGCCCTCCGGTCGGTCGGGGGACGCGGCCCTACCTGGGCGGCGACTGCGTCCGGACCGGGCCTCGGCCGCCGGGACGAGGCGGCGTGTGGTGGCGATCCCGAGGGCGGCGAGCCGCTCCTCGAGCTGTTCGGCGGCCTTGCGGTTGAAGGCGAGGAGCAGGATCCCGGAGGGGTCCGCGCCGCGGTCGACGAGCTCGACGACGCGG
>JAAYBE010000104.1 GCA_012719015.1 Actinomycetota bacterium | reverse complement strand
TCACCCTGTGGGTGACCAATCTGCTGTTCCAGGACGGCGCCCTCGGCGGCAGCGAGCCGCCGGAGGACGGCTTCAACTACGACAAGGGCCTGCTCCCGCCGGCCGAGGAGCGCGCCGCGGCGGCGCGGGTCACGGCCGCCGTCGAGCGCCTCGTCGACGCCGTCGCGGCGAGCGGCGTCACGCTCGTGGCGGTGACCAACGAGGTCGGGCTCGGGGTGGTCCCCGAGTACCCTCTCGCGCGCCTCTATCGCGACCAGCTCGGCTGGGCCAACCAGCGCCTCGCGCGCGACGCCGACGGTCTCTACCTGCTCGTCTCGGGCTACGCGCTCGACCTCAAGGCGCTGGCCGCCGGCCCGGCCGCCGCCGGCGACCCGTCCGACGACGATCTCCCGTCAACCCTCAAGGAGCCGCAGTGACCGATCTGCTCGACCACACCATCCGCCACGTCCGCCCTCTGGACGCCGACGCCATGCGCCTCGCGGAGGCGCGCCAACTGCAGCTGACCAAACCGCCCAAGGCTCTCGGCCGCCTGGAGACGCTCTCCATCCAGCTGGCGGGCATCCAGGGCAGGGAGCGGCCGGTCATCGTGGACAAGGCGATCGCCGTCATGGCGGCGGACCACGGCGTCGTCGCGGAGGGAGTCAGCGCGTTCCCGGCGGAGGTGACCCCGGCGATGGTCCTCAACATGGTCGCCGGCGGCGCCGCGATCAACGTCATCGGCCGACACGTCGGCGCCCGCGTCGTGATCAGCGACGTGGGCGTGAACGCCGACCTCAGCGCCGCCGCGATCCGTCACGACAAGATCCGCAGGGGCACGGCGAACATGGCGCAGGGCCCCGCGATGAGCCGTGAGGAGGCGGTGCGCGCCGTCGAGACCGGTATCCGTCTCGTCGAGGAGGAGATGGAGAAGGGCCTCGACATCATCGCCACCGGTGAGGTGGGCATCGGCAACACCACCGCGGCGTCGGCCGTGATCGCCGTGCTCAGCGGCGAGCCGGCGCCGCGGGTCACCGGTCGCGGCACCGGGATCACGCGGGAGGCCCTGCTCGGCAAGGTGGCCACGATCGAGAAGGCCATCGCCGTCAACGAACCTGACCGGCTGGACCCGGTGGACGTGCTCGCCAAGGTCGGCGGCCTGGACATCGCCGGCATGACCGGGGTGTTCCTCGGCGCTGCGGCGCACCGGATCCCCGTGGTCATGGACGGCTTCATCAGCGCCGCGGCGGCGCTGGCGGCGGTGCGTCTGTGCCACGAGTGCGTGGACTACATCCTGCCGAGCCACGTGAGCATCGAGATCGGGCACCAGGTGGTGCTCGACGAGCTGGGCCTGGTGCCCCTCTTCGACCTGCAGATGCGGCTCGGCGAGGGGACGGGCGCGGCGCTCTCGATGGGCATCATCGAGGCCTCCGCGCGCATCCTGAGCGAGATGGCCACGTTCGAGAGCGCCGGCGTGGCCGGCGACCCGAGCGCGGCGGACGCCGAGCTCACGCGGTAGGGCCGGCGAGGACGCCGTACACGGGAAGGCCATGACGGACCACGAGGAGACCCAGACGGAGATGCCGGCGGCCGCGCCTGGCGGGTCCGCCGGCCGCCGGCTCACGCTCGCCGTGACCTTCCTCACGGGTGTCCCCCTCAAGGTCGAGGGCGAGGTCAGGCCCGGCGACCTGTGGGGGAGCATGGGCTGGTACCCGCTGGTGGGGCTGGGCATGGGTCTGGTCGCGTGGGGCGTCTATGCGGGGCTGCTGGCGTTCCTGCCCGGTCTGGTGGCGGCGGCGCTGGTCGTGATCCTGCTGGCGCTGCTGACCCGCGGGCTGCACCTCGACGGGCTCATGGACACGGCCGACGGCGTGTTGAGCGGCGCCCCGCGCGAGCGGGCGCTCGAGGTCATGAAGGACCACAACGTGGGCGCCATGGGCGTGGCGGCGGCGGTCCTGGTGGTCGTGCTGAAGGTCGCGGCCCTGGGCGCGCTCTCGCGCACCGACGCGGGTGCGCCCCTGGTGGCCGGGTGGTGCGCGGCGCGTGCTCTCCCGGCGCTCGCTGTGTACCGCTGGCCGTACGCGCGGGAGGTGGGCACCGGCGAGGCGTTCACGCGCGCGCGCACGCGGGGTCCGCTGTGGCTCGCCGGAGGTCTGCTGGGGGCCGGTGTCATCGTCGCCGGGCTGTCCGGCGCGTGGGCCGGCGCCGCCGGTTCCTGGTACGCCGGCCTCGTCGTCGCGGCGGCTGCCGTGGGCGTCGCGCTGGGCGTGCAGGCCGCCGTGGCGAAGCGGCTCGGCGGCCTCACCGGCGATGTGTACGGCATGGGCATCGAGATCGCGGAGGCGGCGGCGCTGGTCGCCGGCTGCGCCGTTGCAGGCGTCGCCGCATGAAGCGAGCAAGGGTCGAGGAGTCCACATGAAGCTGTATCTCGTCCGCCACGGTCAGTCCACCGGCAACATCACCGGTACGCTGATAGGCCAGAGCGACCATCCGCTCACCCCGCTCGGCGAGGACCAGGCGCGAGCGGCCGCGGAGCGCCTCGCGCCCTTCGGGCCCATGCCCGTGTACGCCAGCGACCTGCCGCGCGCCCAGGCCACCGCGCAGCACATCGTCGCGCGCTGGCGGGAGGCAGACGCGACGGACGTCCCGCGGGTGGTCCTCGACCCTCGGCTGCGCGAGATCGCCCTCGGTGACTACGAAGGTCGTCCGTGGCAGGAGTTCGAGGCCGACGTGGAGCTGACAGCCGCGTTCGCCGCGGATCCCTACGGCACGGCGCTGCCCAACGGCGAGTCTCTCGAGCACCTGGAGGCGCGCGCCCACGCGGTCGTGGTCGAGATCCTGGCGGCCTTCGGGATGGACGACACCGGTGCGCACCGTGGGGACGCGGCGCGTGCGGACGACGCGGACGCCGTCGACCGTACCGCCGACGCGATGCGGGCGGGGGCGGCCGCGGCGGCCCTCGACGGCGCCTCCGCCGAGGAGATGGCCGCCGCCCTCGGAGGGGCGCCGGTGGAGGAGGTCGAGCACGACGCGCCGGGGACGACCGCGGACCGGCCCGTGAAGACGGACGCCGGCGTCTGTCTGGTCGCGCACGACGGTCCCATCCGGGCGATCCTCAACCACTACCTGGGAGTGCCGCCGGAGAAGTGGTGGACCCTCTCCACCACCCACGGCGGCGTCTCCCTCATCGAGTTCGGCGGCGGGTGCGTCTCCATCCGTTACATCAACGCGACCGGTCACCTGGTCGGGCTCGAGCCCGACAGGTACGTCCCGTCCGACAACTGAGGCGCCGGGAGCGCTCCCTCATGGTCTTCGTCCCTCACGACTGGCGTCTCGCGCTCGCCACGGTGGTGCTGGCCGGTCTCGTCGACGTGGCGCTGGGCGAACCTCCGAACGCCCTTCACCCGGTGGTGTGGATGGGCCGGCTGATCGGCGCGCTGGAGCGCGTCCGTCCCCGCGGCCGACCGGGCGCCGAGTTCGCCTTCGGCGTCCTCATCGTGGCCGTGACGGCCGGCGCGGCGTTCGCCGCCGGCCTCACGCTGACCCTGGTCCTCGAGCACGCCCCCTGGTGGGTCGCGCTGCCCGTCGGCGCCGGCGTGCTCAAGACGACCTTCTCCCTGCGTGGCCTCGTCCGGGCCGGGCGTGAGGTGCAGCGCGCACTCACCGCCGGCACGGAGGCGGCGCGTGCTCCTCTCGCGGCCCTGGTCAGTCGCTCGCCGGACCTGGACCCGCCACGCATCGTCTCCGCGACGGTCGAATCCCTCGCCGAGAACCTGACGGACAGCGTGGTCTCGCCGCTGCTCTGCTACGCCCTGTTCGGGCTGCCCGGAGCCCTGGCGTACCGCGCGATCAACACGATGGACGCGATGCTGGGCTACCGCGACGAACGTGAGTACGTGGGCAAGGCGGCCGCCCGCTGCGACGACGCCGCCAACTGGGTGCCGACGCGGATCACCGGGGTCCTCCTCGTCGCCGTGTCGGCGGCCAGGGGTACGGCGGGCCCGGCGTGGTGGGGCTTCCGCACGCAGCATCAGCCGCAGTACGGACCCAACAAGACGCTCGCCATCGCGACGATGGCGGGGAGTCTGGGGGTGCAACTCCAGAAGCCCGGCGCCTACGTCCTCGGCGAGGCCACCAGACCGCTGACCACGGATGTGATCGACGACGCCGTGTGGCGGGTGTGGGCGGCCGGCGGCGCGACCGTCGCGCTCGCCGCCGTCCTCGCCGCCGTCCTCGCGGGGCTGGTGCACGGATGACCGGCGGCCGCCCACTGATGAGGAGCGTGCGGGCGTCGGTCCACGGGGCGATCGACCCGTCGGCGCTGCGCGCCGAGGGCGTCGATCCGGCCGCGGTCGTCGACTTCAGCTCCAACCAGTCGCCGCTCGGGGCGGCGCCGGGAGTGGCGCGCGCCGTCGCCGGCGCCGTGGTGGACGCGTATCCGGACCCGCACGCCGCTGCGCTCGCCGCGGCGCTGGCCGCGCGGCACGCGGTGGTTCCGGAGCAGGTGGTCTGCGGCAACGGCAGCACGGAGCTCATCCGGCTGGTGGCGCAGCTTGCGCTGGAGCCGGGAGACGTGGCGCTCGCCCTGGCCCCGGTGTTCGGCGAGTGCGAGGTCGCGACGGCGCTCGCCGGCGCACGGCTGGAGCGGGTGTCGCTGACGCACGCCGGAGCCGGGGCGGGCTTCTTCTGCGACGAGCCCGCCCTGCGCGACGCCCTGGCCCGCCTGGACCCGCGCCTCTGCTGGCTCTGCTCGCCGAACAACCCGACCGGGGCGGCGCTGGAGCCGGCGCTCACGGCCGCGCTCGTCGCGGACCACCCGCAGACCCTGTTCGTCCTCGACGAGGCCTACAGCGACCTGCTGCCCGAGCCGCAGTGGGAGCGACGGTCGCTGGAGGCCGGCAACCTCGTCGTCCTGCACTCGATGACGAAGTACTGGGGACTGGCCGGCCTGCGGCTCGGCCACGCGGTCGCGGCGCCGGCGCCGGCCGCGCGGCTGCGGGCGGCGGCTCCTCCGTGGAGCGTCAACGCCTGCGCCCAGCAGGCCGGCCTGGCGGCGCTCGCCGACCTCGAGCACCACCGGCGCGCGGTCGCGCTGCTCGTCGCCGAACGGGACCGTCTGGCCGTCGGGCTCGACGAGCTCGGCTGGACCGTCGAGCCCACCGCGGCCGGCTTCTTCCTCATCCACGCGGGCGACGCGCCCGCCCTGCGCCGGGCCCTCCTGGACCGCGGCTGCCTGGTCCGCGACTGCACCTCGTTCGGGCTGCCCGGCCACGTCCGAGTGAGCCCTCGCCTCCCGGAGCAGAACGCGCTGCTCCTCGCCGCTTTCGCCGCGCTGACGCCGCCCGGGGCCGCCGCGTGAGCGTCGTGCAGGTCGACCGCAGCGTGCCGCTCCCACGGTTGGTGGTGGGAGCACCGCGCAGCGGGGAGGGCAAGACCACCGTCGCGCTCGGGCTCATGGCGGCGCTGCGCCGTCGCGGCTGCCGCGTACAGGGTTTCAAGGTCGGTCCGGACTACCTGGACACGGGCTACCAGCGCTACGCGGCCGGGCGCGACGGGCGCAACCTCGATCTCTTCCTGATGGGAGAGCGAGCCGTGCAGGCTGCGGTCGCGGGCGCCGGAGCCGACGCGGACGTCGCCGTGATCGAGGGCGTCATGGGCCTGTTCGACGGCCATCAGGACGGCGTCACGCCGTCGAGCAGCGCAGCCGTGGCGAGCCTGCTCGGGGCCCCGGTGGTCCTGGTGGTCGACGCCTCGCGCATGGCGGCCAGCGTCGGCGCGCTCGCCCTGGGGTTCGCCGCGTACGACCCGGAGGTACGCGTCGCCGGCGTGATCCTCAACCGCTGGAACCCGCGACGCTCGCGCGACGCGGTGGAGGCGGCGCTCCTGCGCGCCGGGGTCGAGGTGCTCGGGTACGTCCCTTCCGCCGAGCACCTCGAGCTGCCCTCCCGCCATCTCGGCCTCGTGGTGGCCGACGAGCTCGGCGTCGAGGTCGAGGCGGCGATGGAGCGGCTGGCCGAGCACGTCGAGCGCCACGTGGACGTGGACCGCGTGCTGGCGCTGGCGGCGGAGGCGCCGGCGTTGCCGCCGGCCGAAGCGCCGGGGCGACCCGCGGCGCCTGATGCCGGCTCGGCGACGGCCCTCCGCGACCCCTCGAGGCTCGGTGCCGCCCCGCGCATCGCCGTGGCGTGGGACGCCGCCTTCGCCTTCTACTACGCGGACAATCTCGCGGCGCTGCGCGCCCACGGCGCGGAGCTCGTCCGCTTCAGCCCGCTGACCGCCGCCGAGCTGCCCGCCTGCGACGGCGTCTACTTCGGCGGCGGCTACCCGGAACTGCACGCTCGCGAGCTGTCGGAGAACGGGGTCCTGCGCCGCCGGCTGGCCGACGCGATCGCCGGCGGCCTCCCCGTCTACGCCGAGTGCGGCGGCCTCCTCTACCTCTGTCGCTCGCTGACCGACCTCGACGGCCGCGACTGGCCGCTGGTCGGCGCGGTCCCCGGCAGGGCCGCGATGCACGGACGCCTGCGGGCGATGGGCTACCGCGAGGCGCGCCTCGCCGGGGACTCGCTGCTGGGGAGCGCCGGGACCGCCGTGCGCGGTCACGAGTTCCGCTACTCGAGCTGTGCGCTCGAGAACGAACGACAGCCTGCCTACATCCACGAGGGCGCGCCGGAGGGCTACGCCGCCGGCGACCTCTTCGCCTCGTACATCCACCTGCACTTCGCCGGGTACCCGGCCCTGCTCGGGCACTGGCTCGAGCGCTGCCGGGCCTACGCCTCGGCCCGTCCCGGAGGTCCGTCCGCATGAGTTCCGTCCTCATCGTCCTCGGCCATGGCAGCCGCAACCCCGCCGCGACCGCCCAGTTCATGGAGCTCGTGGAGCATCTGCGCTCCGCGCGGCACGAGCCGGTGCTCCCGGCCTTCATGGAGCTGGCGGAACCCGGCCTCGACGCCGCCGTGGAGGAGGCGGTCGCCACAGGGGCGACGGAGATCGTCGTACAGCCGTGCTTCCTCTTCGACGGGATGCACATCCGCCGCGACATCCCGGAGATGCTGTCGCGGTTCGCGGCGCAACATCCCGCGGTCGCCTTCCGTTTCGGCCGTCCGTTCGGCGCCGACCCCCGTCTCGCCGGGATCCTGATGGAACGGGCCGAGGAGGCCGCATGTCTCGCCTGAAGCCGCACGAGATCGAGGTCCGTAGCATGGCGATCATCGACGGGCTGTTGCCGCCCGGCCAGTGGTCGCCGGGCGAGCGTGCGGTCGTCAAGCGTCTGGTGCACACCAGCGGTGATCCGTCCCTGGCGCCGTCCGTGACGTTCTCGGACGGAGCCGTGGATGCGGGCGTCGCGGCGCTCCGCGGAGGCTGTCTCGTCGCCACCGACACGCACATGGTGCGCATCGGCGTGAACGCCGCTCGGGTGGAGGCGTACGGCGGCGCGGTCGAGTGCCTGATCGCCGACGAGGCGATCGCCGAGGAGTCGCGACGGACGGGTCGCACCCGGGCGGCGTGCGCCATGCGGGCCTTCGGCGCGCGTCTCGACGGCGCCGTCGTGGCGCTCGGCAACGCGCCGACGGCCCTGCGCGAGGTGCTCGCGCTGGCCGCCGACAGCGTGGCGCGGCCGGCGCTCGTCGTCGGCATGCCGGTCGGGTTCGTCGACGCGGCGGAGTCCAAGGAGGCTCTCATGGCGTCCGACCTGGCCTTCGTCGCCGTGAAGGGGACGCGGGGGGGCAGCCCGCTCGCCGCGGCGACCGTGAACGCGCTGCTGCGCGTGGCCGAGGGAGAGGCGTGACGGAGTCCGGCCCCCGGTTGCGCAGCGGCTTCACGACGGGCACCTGCGCCGCGGCGGCCGCGGGCGCGGCGGCGCAGGTGCTCGCGGGGTCGGCCTGCGACGCCGTCGAGGTCGAGCTGCCCGACGGCGAGCGCGTCACGTTGGCGATCGAGTGGGCCGAGCGGGTGCGGCAGGGCTGCGCCCGCGCGGCGGTCGTCAAGGACGCGGGCGACGACCCGGACGTCACCGACGGCATGACGGTGGTCGCGGAGGTGGAGGTCGCGGCGGCGGCCGACGCGGTCGCGGCTCGGCCGCCGGCCGTAGGGTTCGTCGCCGGCCCGGGCGTGGGCACCGTCACCCGGGCCGGCCTGCAGGTCCCGCCGGGGGAGCCCGCCATCAACCCGGTCCCCCGGCGGATGATCGCCGCCGCCGTGCGCGCCGTGCTCCCTGACGAGCCGGTACGTGTGACGGTCAGCATCCCCGGCGGGGAACAAGTCGCCAGGCGCACCTTCAACGAACGCCTCGGCGTCGTGGGCGGGCTCTCCGTCCTGGGGACGTCCGGACGCGTGATCCCGAGGTCAGAGGATGCCTGGATGCGGTCCCTCTTGCCGCAGGTGGACATGGCGCTGGCCGACGGGAACGACACCGTGTACCTCACGCCCGGAGGGTTCGGGGAGCGTGCGGCACGCGAGCGCTTCGGTGCTGCGGAGACGCAGATCGTGCAGTGCTCCAACTTCGTCGGCGACCTGCTGGACCGGTGCGTGGACGCCGGCATGGCGCAGGTGGTGCTGGTGGGGCACGCCGGCAAGCTCGTGAAGGTCGCGGCCGGGGTGTGGAACACGCACAGCCGGGTCGCGGACGCACGGCTCGAGACGCTGGCGGCGCTGGCGGCCGCCGCAGGTGCGCCGCCCACGCTCGTCGTGCGGATCCTCGAGCTGCCCACCGCCGAAGCCGCCGTGGACGTCCTGGCCGACGCCGTTCTGGACGAGGTGTGGGACGACGTGGCGGAGCGCGCCGCCCGGCGCGCCTCCGAGAGGGCCGCGCGCCGGGCGGGCGACGGCGCGGCGCCGCGCTGCGACTGCGCCGTCGTCGCCTACGACGGCGCCGTGCTCGGCCGCTCGACGGCGTTGCGCACCGCGTCCGCGACCGTCGGCCGGGCTGGGGCGCGGACGGCGCACGCCACGGCCGATGTCCGCGAGGCCGCCTCGCCGGAGCTCGAGCTCACCGTCGTCGGTACCGGACCGGGCGCCGCGGAGTGGCTCACGCCGGCCGCGTGGCGCGTCATCCGTCGGGCCGAGGTCGTCGCCGGCGGCCGCCGCCAGCTCGACCGCTTCGCGCCTCCCGGCGCCGAGCAGGTCGCCGTCGCGGCCGACATGGACGCGGTCGCGGCGGCGCTCCGGGCGCATGTGGGGCGCCGGGTCGTGGTGCTGGCCAGCGGCGACCCGGGTTTCTTCGGCATCCCCGTCGCGCTGCGCCGGCTGCTGCCGAACGCCCGTATCACCACGCTGCCCGGCGTCAGCTCCGCGCAGCTCGCGGCGGCGCGTCTGGGCCGGCCGTGGCACGAGCTGCGCTTCGCCAGTGCCCACGGGCTGGAG
>JAAYBE010000014.1 GCA_012719015.1 Actinomycetota bacterium | reverse complement strand
GTGTGAACGAGCTCAACGTCGTCGGCCCGTGACCCCATCGGCCCGGGGCCGCCGCGGCGGCCCCGGGCCGCCGAGACCCCCGGAAGGAGGTTCTCCGTGAACAGAGGACGACTCGCGGTGCTGGCCACCGCGCTGACGCTCGCCGCCCTCCCCGCGTCCCCGGCTCTCGCCCGGGCCGCGACCCCGGTGGGGGACGCCTCCCCGCCCCCGGGCGGGTGGACGCTGACGCTGGTCGGCAAGAAGAAGGTGGTCCTGCCCATCGTCAAGGTCCCGGCCCGCTTCGCCTGGAACGGCGCCAAGGCGGGCGACATCAACCCGACGCTGCGCTACGTGTACAAGGGCCAACGCCTGCAGCGGCTTCTGGGGCTCGTCGACGGGGGCAAGCCCAGCTTCAACGTGGCCAGGGCGAAGAAGGGCTACAAGATCCGGCTCATCTGCCGGGACGGCTACAAGCCCACCTTCAGCAGCAGGATCCTGTTCAAGAAGGGCAAGCTGCGCACGGATCTGATCGTCGCCAAGAGGAAGATGGTCGACTCCGTCCTGCAGCCGCTGCCCGAGGCCGAGGCGCCGTTCCGTCTCGTCGGCGGGCCGCCCATCACCCAGCCGTTCGACAACAAGCTGTCGGCTCGCGGGATCGTCCGGATCCGGTTGATCTTCTGAGCCGTCGTCATCCCGTCATCGCGAGGCCCGGCCTCGCCTGCGGCGCGGTGGGGACGCTCCCTCGATCCACCCGCCGCGTGCTCGCCGGACATCGGAGGTCAGAGTCATGAGAACACGCAGGACGCGCATCGGCGCCGTCGTACTCGCCCTCGTGGTCGGAGTGGCCGTCGTCATCGCCGGCGTGGCCGCCTCGGGCGGGGCCGCGCCGGCGTGGGCGGACGACGACCCGGTCCTGGTGAGGGTCACCGGGGCCGACGGCGTGACCGCCGCGACGTTCACCATGAGCGAGATCCAGGCGCTGCCGGTCTACGAGGGCTACTCCGGCATGATCAACAGCGCCGGCACGGTGACGCCGCCGAAGCCGGTGCGAGGAGTCCGGCTCACGGACGTGCTCGACGCCGTGGGCGGCGTCACCACAGCCGACGCGGTGGACGTCAAAGGGAGCGACGGCTACGGCATGACGTTCACCTACGGCGAGGTCGTGAACGGGACCTTCCAGATGTTCAACGAGACCACCAAGGAGAAGGAGCCGCGCAAGGCCGATTCTGCGTTGCTGCTGATCTACGAGTACGACGGCGCGCCGCTCCCGCCCGACGAAGGACCGCTGCGCTCGGCGGTGGCCCAGGAGACGAACGTCCATCAGCTGGCGGAGGCGCACTGCTTCGTCAAGCAGGTCGCCTCGATCACCGTCCGCGGCAAGGTGACGAACTGGACCGTCAAGATGCTCGGGTTGAAGCGCAAGAACGGCAAGCGGCCGCGTTTCACGCTCGACCGCAAGTCGTACGACTCGTGCTCCACGCCGGGCTGTCACGGCTCCGCATGGACCGATCCCTCCACACGCGTGAACTGGACGGGCGTCCCGTTGTTCCTGTGCATCGGTTACGTGGACGGCGGCAGGACGCACGGGTACGGCGCCTACAACGAGCGCCTGGCCTGGAAGGGCTACCGCATCAGGATCGTCTCCCGGTCCGGCAAGAAGGTCGTCATCGACTCCCGCACGATCATGAACCGCGAGCGGATCATCCTGGCGAACCGGCGCCAGGGCTCCGAGCTGACCGCGGCCCAGGCGCCGCTCCGCCTGGTGGGTCCCCGGATCGGCAGCCGCAGGTTCATCAAGCAGATCAAGTCCATCACCCTCCTCCCGAAGCGTAAGTGATGGACCGGACCCGGGGCTGCAGGGAGGGTCGGGCGCCGCGCCGTGCCGTCGTCCTGATGCTCGTCGGCGTGCTGGCGGCCGTGGGTCTGACCGCTCTGGCCGCAGCGTGCGGTGGCCGGGGAGGAGGCGCATCGCCCGCGCCGTCGCCCGCGGACGACGGGCCGGTCGTGCTCACGCTCAAGGGCGACGACGTCACGAAGACGCTGACGATGGAGCAGCTGAAGGCCCTGCCGGCCTACGAGGGCTACGCCGGCATCAAGAGCAGCACCGGCGTGATCACGCCTCCGTCGCGGTTCAAAGGGGTGCCGTTGCTCGCGCTGGCCGACCTCGTCGGCGGCGTCTCCGCGGCCAACGGCGTCACGATCCTGGCCGGGGACGGCTATGGGATGACCCTTTCGTATCGGCAGGTGACCGGCGACGGGTTCACGACGTTCGACCCGGCGACCGGGGAGGAGGAGTCTGCCGACGGTCCGCTCACGGTGATCGTCGCCTACGAGAACGAGGGCGAGCCGATCCCGGACGACGACGGTCCGCTGCGGCTGGCCATCGCCCAGGACACACCGGCACAGGTCACCGAAGGGCACTGGGCCATCAAGTGGGTCGAGCAGGTGTCGCTGACCAGGGCGTCGGCGGCGTGGAAGGTGCGGCTCGAAGGGGCGGTCTCCGCCAAGATCGATCGTGCCTCCTACGTGAACTGCGCCTCCCCCGGATGCCACGGCTCCGGCTGGGTGGACGCAGACGGCAGACGCTGGGAGGGCATCCCGCTCTACCTCGTCGCCGGGATGGTGGACGACGCCAGGAAACACGACGCCGGCGCCTACAACGCCCGGCTCGCCCAACGGGGCTACGAGATCCTCATCGAGACCGGCGACGGCGAGGTGGTCACGGTCGACTCCCGCGACATCGCCGCCAGGAAGAGCATCATCCTCTCCTCCAAGGTCGACGGCGGCGAGCTGCCCGACGAGTACTATCCGCTGCGACTCGTCGGTCCCGGGCTGGACGAGGGCCAGATGCCTGGACGCATCGCGCGCATCATCGTGCGGGTGAGGTGAGGAGGGGCGACGGTGACGCGGTCGCGGCAGCGGCGCCCGAGGCGGCCGCGCGGGGGCGCGGCCCGGGCCGCCCTCGCGCTCGCCGCTCTTCTCTTTCTCGCCGTCGCCCTCGGCGGCTGCGGCTCCGGCGCACGTCAGGTGAGACTGATGTACGCCGGCAGCCTGATCGTCCCCTTCGAGAGACTCGCGACGGCGTTCGAGGAGCAGAACCCGGGCGTGGACGTGGTGACGGAGTCGCACGGGAGCATCCAGGTGCTGCGCCACGTCACCGAGCTGAACGACCGCGTGGACGTCGTCGTCAGCGCTGACGAACAGCTCATCCCGCCCCTCATGTACGAGCGTGACGACCCCGCGACCGGTCGGCCGTGGGCGAGCTGGTACTGCTCCTTCGCGACCAACCGCGTGGTCCTCGCGGTGTCGCCCAGGAGCCCTCTGGCCGACGAGCTGACGCCGCACACCTGGTACCGGCGCCTGGCGGCGGGCGACGTCCGCTTCGGCCTCGCCGACCCGCGCTTCGACGCCGCCGGGTATCGCGCGCTGATGGTCCTGCAGCTCGCCGAGCGCGAGTACGACGAGCCGCTCCTGCTCGAGGACACGCTGGTGGGCAGGTTCACCACGCCCATCACCGTGGAGCATGAGAAGGGCGTGGACGTGATCGAGGTGCCGGAGATCCTGGAGACGAGCGCCGGCTCCAACATCGTGCTGCGCGGCGCCAGCATCCAGCTCGTCGCGCTGCTCGAATCCGGCGACCTGGACTGCGCCTTCGAGTATGAGAGCGTCGCCCGGCAGCACGGGCTGAAGTACGTCAGGCTGCCGGCGTCCGTCGACCTGGGGCACGAGCGTCTCCGTGACCGGTACGCGAGCGTGCGCGTCAAGCTCGACTTCCGCCGTTTCGCCAGTGTGCGGCCGGAGTTCACCGGCGACGTGATCCGCTACGCGCTCACGATCCCGGCCAACGCGCCGGACGCGGAGCTGGCGCGCCGGTTCGTCGCCTTCCTGCTCGGGCCGGAGGGCCGGCGGATCCTGGCCGCCGACCACCAGCCGCTGCTGAGGCCGCCGGAGCCGGACGATCCGGCCGCCGTGCCGGAGGAGGTGCGGCGGGCGTGCGCCGGCGCCGGATGAGCGGCCGCCGCATCTCTCCTTTCTGGGCGCTCTGCGTCGCGGCCGGGATCCTCGTGGTGGTCTTCGTCGCCATGCCGGCGGCGAGCATGCTCGCCGGGGCCGGAGCCGGGCTGCTCGGCGAGGCGCTTCGCCAGGACGACGTGCGCCGCTCGCTGGTCTTGACCGTCTCGGCCGCCCTCATCACCACGGTCATCGGCTTCGTGGCCGGCGTCCCGCTGGCGTACCTGCTGGCGCGCAAGGAGTTCCCGGGCAAGCGCGCCGTCGAGGGCCTCATCGACGTGCCGATCGTCTTCCCCCACACGGCGGCCGGCATCGCGCTGCTGACCGTGTACGGTCGTCAGGGGATCGCCGGCCGGCTGCTCGCCCCGCTCGGCCTCGAGTTCACCGAGACGGTGGCCGGGATCGTCCTCGCCATGCTGTTCGTCAGCCTGCCTTTCCTTGTCGACGGCTCGCGTGAGGCGTTCGCTCTCGTGGACGAGCGGTACGAGCACGTCGCCCGGACGCTCGGCTCCTCACGCTTCGGCGCCTTCGCGCGGGTCACGTTCCCGCAGGCGTGGCGTGGGGTGCTGGCCGGCGCGCTGCTCATGTGGGGCCGCGGGATCAGCGAGTTCGGCGCCGTGGTGATCCTCGCCTACAACCCCAAGGTGATCTCCGTGCTGACGTTCGAGCGCTTCGAGGGCTTCGGCCTGCGCGCCGCCCAGCCGCCGGCGGTACTCATCGTGCTCGTCGCCTTCCTCGTGTTCGTGCTGGTCCGCGCCCTCTCGGCGCCGCGGCGGCGCCGCTCCGGGACCGAGCCGCCGTGATCGAGCTCTCCGGGCTCGAGGTGGTCGCCGGCGGCTTCGAGGTGGGGCCGCTCGACCTGCGGGTGGACGACGGCCGCTATGTGGTGCTGCTCGGCCCGAGCGGCGCCGGCAAGAGCCTCGTGCTGGAGGCGGTCGCCGGCGTGCGCCGGGCGGCCGCCGGGCGCGCCGTGATCGAGGGCGTCGACGTCGTGGGGCTGCCGCCGGAGCGGCGCCGCGTCGGCCTCGTGTTCCAGGACGGCCTCCTCTTCCCGCACCTCACCGTGGCGGCGAACATCGCCTTCGGCACACGTGGGGGACGTGGCGGGGAGCGGCGCGGCGAGGTCGAACGCCTGGCCGAGAAGGTCGGCGTCGTCGGACTGCTGACGCGGCGTCCGGGGTCGCTCTCGGGGGGCGAGCGGCAGCGCGTGGCCCTCGCCCGGGCGCTGGCCGCGCACCCGCGGGCCCTGCTGCTCGACGAGCCGCTCAGCGCGGTCGATCCCGAGGCCCGGGAGGGGCTCCAGGACGTTCTGCGCCGCGTCTGTCGGGAGCGTCGCCTGCCGGTGGTGCACGTCACGCACGATCGTCACGAAGCCTTCGCCCTGGCCGATGAGTGCGCCGTGCTGATCGACGGCCGGTTGCACCAGACGGGCCGGCCGCTCGACGTCCTGCGCCGGCCGGCGGACGCGGCCGTCGCCCGGTTCCTCGGGGCGCGCAACGTGATGCGTGCGCGCCGGGACCCGCGCGACCACCGCGTCGCGCTCCTGGCCGACGGGGGCTCGCTGCGGACGGCGGACGAGCTGCCCGGGGAGGCGGTGCTCGTCGTCCGTCCCGAGGACGTGCGCCTCGCGCCCGCGACGCCCGACGGGAGCCTGACCGCCACGGTCACGCGGCTCACGCTGCAGGGCGGTCACGTCCTCGTGAGGCTCGAGGTCCCCGCGGCGCTCGACGCCCTGGTGCCGGCGGCCGAGGTCGAGAGGCTCGGTCTCGCGGTGGGTCTCCGCGTGGCCGTGAGCGTCCGGCCGACGGACGTGCACGTCCTGCCCGCCGGGTGAACAGCCGGCCCGCTTGCGCTTACGTTAAGGACTTCCTTATACTCGGGCTGCTTCTCCGAGCGCCGGCCTCCTAAGGGCATCGCCTACGGAGCCGGATGCCGGCAGGGTACAGCGGGAAACCGCCGTGTCTCCCAGTGCGGAAAGGAGAAGGCGCCCGGTCCGCGCCGGACCTCCCCTTCCCGCCGTACGCCGGCCCGCGACGGCGTCTGCAGGTCGGGGAGCGCGGCCGGGGTTTCTCGCCCATTCGCCCGTCCCGCTCCCCGCCCCGCAGGCGACCTGCGCGGGCCGTCGGACCCGCGCGACGGGGCGCCGGGCGGCCGTCCTCCTGACGGGAGTACAGGCACAGCCGCCCGGCGCCCGTCGTGTGTCCCGCCGCGGTGCGTGCGGCGACCTCGTCCTTCCCGTGCACGCGGCCGACGACGTGCGCTCCGTCGGGCCACCGTGTGACGTACGCAGGGGCGCAGGGTACACTCAAGAATCCATGGACGTCTCCCGGCGCGCGCATCGCAGGGTCGACTACCTGCGTCTCTCCATCACCGACCGGTGCAACCTGCGCTGCACCTACTGCATGCCGCCCGAGGGCGTGCCGGCGCGCAGCCACG
>JAAYBE010000103.1 GCA_012719015.1 Actinomycetota bacterium | reverse complement strand
TTGCCCGAGAGGGCCGAGAGCGGTCCGCATTCGAGCTGGAGCCCCGGCTTCCACGTCGGCACGGTCTTGAGCTTGTCGAACCAGGAGGCGTCGCCGAGCACTCTGCCCTCGATCCTGCGCACGCCGTCGCGCTTGAGCCTGCGGGCAAAAGCCTCGAAGGACGCCGTGGTCATGCGGAGGCTCTTCTTCTGGTAGTCGCGCGTGGAGAGCGTGGGGTCGCCCAACCCGAGCAGATGAAGATCGCCGACGAGCGTGCCGTCGGCGGTGGGGGGCGCCTCAGGCGCATACAGTTCGGTGCCGAACTGGTGATCGAAGCCCCAGGCGAAGACCGCGGCGGCGCTGGTGACGAGTTTGAGGTTGGAGGCGGGCACGAGCGGGGCGCCGGGATTGAGCTCGTAGATCGGCGAGGCGGCGTCGAGGTCCCAGATGTAGACGCCTGTGGCCGCTCTCCCGATGCCGGCGGACCGCAGTGCGGCGTCGACGGTGTCGGCGAGCGTCGCCGCTGCAGAGGCGGGGAAGAGCGTCAGGCCGAGGACGAGTGCTGCAGTCAGCAGGAAGAGGTGGAGGAGCGGGCGTGCGGTGTGACGGTGGGCGGTCCTCCGCGGACTCTGGGCGCTGCTCCGTGACGGGCGCGTCGGTATGGTGAGCGGGCCTCCCATCGTGGCGCCCATCCTACGCTGCGGCGGGTCGTCCGGGGAACCGGGCTTGACTCTCCGCCCGCCGGCAGGGATAAGGAGACGATGCGTTCGGCGAGACGTCATCCCAGAGCCGTACGACAGCGCTCCGCGAGGGCCGTGTCGCTCCTCGTCCTCGGATTCGCGGCGCTGCTCGCGTTGTCCGCCGGCCTGCCCGGTGGCGCCGTCGGGCAGGCCGACGCCGCCTCGGCCGAGGCGGGGGTCCGCATCGCCGGTCACGGCGGGACGGAGGGCGGCAGCGCAGGGCCGTGGGACACTGCGGGGCCCTATCCGGCCGCGTACGACCTGCGTGAGGTCGGACTCCTCACCGGCGTGCGCTCGCAGGACAACCACAGCACGTGCTGGATCATGGCGGCGATCGGCGCGCTCGAGTCGTCGATCCTCCGCCGCGAGGGGCTCGCGCTCGAGCTCTCCGCCAACAATCTCGCCAACCACATGGCATCGCGGCTCCGGTACGAGGGCATGGCGCCGGGCGAACTCGCGCTCGCCTATTTCGCGCGCTGGGAGGGTCCCGTGCGGGAGTCGTCAGACCCGTACCCGCGCCCCGGCGGGTCACCGCCGTTCCTGCGCGCGGTGCGCCACGTCCAGGAGGCGCTCCTGCTCCCCGGACGACAGGGTCCGCTGGACAACGCGCCGCTGAAATGGGCGATCATGACCCATGGCGGCGTGGCCGCCGCGGTCGACTTCCGGGTGCAGTCGCAGTACAAGTCGTGGAACGGCGTGACCCACGCGTACTACAACGCCTCCCGGCTGACGCCCAACCATCACATCATGATCGTCGGGTGGGACGACGGTTATCCGGCCGCCGGCTTCCTGGCCGGGTCTCGCCCTCCGGGGGACGGCGCCTTCCTGATCAGGAACAGCTGGGGTACGGATTGGGGCGACGAGGGCTTCGCCTGGGTCTCCTACTACGACGCCACCATCGGCGATGCCGCGATGGTGTACTCCGGGGTCGAGTCCGTGAAGAACTACGACGCCGTCTACCAGTACGACGCCCTCGGCCGCAGTGCGTGGGTCGGCGTCACGGCGTCCGAGGAGGCCTGGTTCGCCAACCGTTTCACCGCCGCGGGCACGGGTGTCGTGAAGGCGGTCTCGTTCTACACGCCTGTGCCCGGCACGAGCTACGAGGTCCGCGTCGCCCGGGGTCTCGGCGGGGTGGCGGCGGCGCCGGCGGCCGCCGCCGGGACGCTCGCCGTGGCCGGGTACCATACGGTGCGGCTGCAGCGTCCGGTCGCGGTGACGGCGGGCAGGAGGTTCGTCGCGGCGGTGCGCGTCGAGACTCCCGGCTGGGATCGACCGGTGCCGGTGGAGGCGCCGTCCGAGTTCATCGCGCCGCGCGCTCGAGCCGGGCAGTCGTTCGTGAGCGCCGAGGGATCGACGTGGCGCGACCTCACGACCCTGGCCCAGGTGCCGGGGCGGTCCCGGGCGAACGTGAACCTCAAAGCGTTCGTGGACGCCTCCGGCGCGCGCGACACGCGGGCGCCCCGCGTCCGCGTGCGGGCCGGGGTCGTCACGCGAGGCGCCAGGGCGCACATCCGCTGGCGGCTCAGCGACCCCTCGTTCTCCAGCGCCAGTGCGATCATCGAGCTGCTCGTGCACGACCGCGCGGGCAGGGTCGTGGCCCGGCGCCGCATCCCTGCCGTCGCCGTCGGGGAGCGTGGGGTCTGGATGCCCACGGCCGTCTGGAGGCCGGGTCGCTACTCCGTGAGGGCCCGTGCCTTCGACGTGGCCGATCGTCGCCAGGCCGCCGCGAGCCGTGCCGAGCTCATCGTGCGCGCCGCGAAGCCGACGGGTTCGAGGAGCCGCGTCAGGAGCTGAATCGAGGCTGCGCGATGGTCGTTGCGCGCGCTGCGGTCGCCTCACGGTCGTACCGGCGTCGGCTAGAATGGCAGGCCCCGCCGCCGCGAGGTGCGCGGGGGTTCGGCGTGCCCGGCGACCGCCGGCGGTCGTGCACAGACCGCCCGGCGCAGGCCGCAGGGAGGTCATGCGGGTGTTCCTCGAGTATCTGCGCAACGACGAAAGGTTCCAGCTCGACGCGCCGCGGTTGCGGCGCGGCGCGGCGGCGTATGCGCCGAGCTTCTACGCTCCGTACGTGCTGGCGGCGGCGGTGGCCGAGGAGGGCGGCGGCCGGGTGGTGGTCGCGCCGGACGCCGAGGCCGCGGCGCGTCTCGCCGGTGATCTCTCGGTCTACCTGGATGCCGCCGTCCCAGTGATCCCCGCGCGCGGCGTCCTGTACGGCGCCCCGGTCGCCCCGGCCCCCCATGTGGTCGGCGCGCGTCAGCGGGCGCTCGCGGAGCTGGACGCCGGAGGCGTGGTGGTGGCGGAGGCGGTCGCCCTGCTCGAACGGTTCCTGCCGCTCGACCTGCAGCCCAGCCCCCTGAAGCTCGCCCCGGGCGCGGAGATCGGTTTCGACGCCACCGTGGCGCGCCTCGTGGAGCTCGGTCACCAGCGCGTGGAGCAGGTGCGCGCGCGAGGGGAGTTCGCCGTGCGCGGCGGGCTCATCGACGTCTATCCGGCGCTCGGCGACCCCCTGAGGATCGAGTTCTGGGGTGACGAGGTCGAGCGTCTGCGGACCTTCTCCGTCTACTCGCAGCGCACCACCGGCGATGCGGGCGCGACGACCGTGTTCGCCGCCTTCGAGGCTGACGCCTCGCGGCCCGAGTACGTCGACGGGCTGCGGCGGGCGGCGGCGGAGTGGGAGCGGGAGGGGCGCGAGGACACGCCGGAAGAACTCGACCGTCGTGCGGCGGTGCGCGCGCTCGCGGCGCTGGCCGGGCATTTCACCACGCTCGGCGACTGCGCCGCGGCGGCGGGGCTCGCCTGGGCGGTGTTCGACCCCGACGAGACGTGGCGTGCCCTGGCCGACTTCGACGGCGAGCTGGCGGCGACCATGCCCGACGTGGATCTGCGCGAGCGGCTCTACCTGCCGCTCGCGGACGTCCGCACCCTCCTCGCAGGGGCGTCGCAGTTCGACGTCGTGCCGCGCGACCAAGCGATCCGGTTCGCCGCCTCCCGTCCGCAGTTCGCCGCCCGCGACCTGGCCGGCGCCGAGCGGGACCTGACGCGCCTCGTCAACGACGACTACCGCGTGTTCGTGGTCTTCCGGCACGCAGGTGAGGCGGAGAGAGCCACGTACCGGCTGCGCAACGTCTCGGCCGAGGTCGTGACCCCCGAGCAGCTCGCCCGCCTGGGGGAGGCGGGCCCCGGCCTCTACTTCCTCGCCGCGCCCCTGCGCGAGGGGTTCGTGTCTGAGGACCTCAAGCTCGCCGTGATCAACGAACGGGCGCTCCTCCGCGCCGCGCCGCGCGAACGCC
>JAAYBE010000102.1 GCA_012719015.1 Actinomycetota bacterium | reverse complement strand
GTGCTCGCCGCGGTGGAGACGATCGTGGTGCACCCCTCCCTGCTGCCCCGATGGCGGGGAGCGGCCCCGGTGGAGCGTGCCCTCATGGCCGGCGAGACCGAGCTCGGGGTCTGTACCCTGCGGATGACGGAGGGTCTGGACGAGGGTCCTGTCGGTGACGTGCGCCGCGTGCATGTCCCGCGCGAGGCCGACGCGGGCCGCGCCTACGAGCTGCTGGCCCCGGCCGCCGTCACAGGGGTGCTCGCGACGCTCGACGCCCTCGCCCGCGGCACGGTCAACTGGCGGGCGCAGGAGGGGGAGGCCACGTACGCCGCCAAGATAGGGCCGGACGACAAGGAGATCGACTGGAGTCGACCCGCCGTCGCGATCGCCGACCAGATAAGAGCGCTCTCGCCGCATATCGGCGCCGTCACCCGGCTGGGCGGCCGCCGCACCAGGATCTGGCGCGCCTCGCCGGGCAGCGGTCCGCTTCCCGCTCCGGGTCCCGACCGTCTCGTGATCGCGGCCGGGGAAGGGTGGGTGGACGTGCACGAGCTCCAGCAGGAGGGCCGCACCAGGCTGACCGTGGCGGAGTTCCTGCGTGGCGCGGGACGCGGCCTCGTGACGCCGCGGCCGTGAGCTCACCGGAGGGTCGTGAAGCGCCGTCCGGCGTCAGCCCGGCCCGGGCCGCCGCCTTCGCCGCCCTGCGCCGGTTGCGCACCGGCGGCTCGCGCCTGGACGACTCGGCCGCGGGCCTGCCCGAGCTGGCCGCGCTCAGCCCCGCCGATCGCCGTCTCGCCAACGAGCTCGTCACCGGCACGGTGCGACGACGGGGCTCGATCGACGCCGTCGTGGGCGCCTACACCCGGGCTCCGCTGGCCTCGACCGACCCCGAGGTCCGTGACGCGCTGCGGCTGGCCGCCTTCCAGCTCCTGTTCCTCGACCGCGTACCCGCCTACGCCGCCGTCGACGATGCGGTCACGCTCACGGCGCGCACGAGGAAGAAGGCCGCCGGGTTCGTGAACGCGGTGCTGCGGCGCGTGGCGACGGAAGGGCGCGCCACACTGGAGGATCTGGGTGCCGGAGACAGCGCCCGCGCATGGTCGGTGGCGCTCTCGTACCCGGTCTGGATGATCGACCTGCTGCGTCACGACCTCGGGGACCAGGTCGCCCGCCGGGTGCTCGAGGCCGGCGACGTCGCCCCCGAGCGCTGTCTGCGCGTCAACCGTCTGCGCGGGGAGATGGCGACGGTCGTCGCCGGGCTCACGGAGGAGGGCTTCACCGTGCGCGGCGTCGACGGCCTGCCTGATGCGCTGCTCTACGACGGTCCGCCACTCCAGCCCTCCGCCGCCTTCCGGCGCGGCCTCGTCAGCGCCCAGTCCCGCGGCTCGCAGATCGCCGGCCTCGTGGCCGCCGGCGGCGTCGCAGCGGGGCCGGCCACCGTGCTCGACCTCTGCGCCGCCCCCGGCGCCAAGACAGGCCAGTTGGCCGCGCTGCTGCCCAACGCCGCTCTCCTCGCCTGCGACGTGGACGAGCGGCGGGCCGAGGGACTGCGCGCCAACCTGGTCCGCCTCGGCGCCGCAGCGGTCGATGTCGTGTGCGGCGACGCGCTCGACCCGCACCCGGAGTGGGACGCGGCCTTCGATGCGGTCCTGCTCGACGCGCCCTGCAGCGGTCTCGGCACGCTCGCTTCCCGGCCGGATCTGCGCTGGCGGCGCCGACCTGACGACGTGAGGCGGCTGGCGCGCCTGCAGCGGCGGCTGCTGCAGCGCGCCGCCGCCGCCGTCAAGCCCGGCGGCACCCTCACTTACGCCGTCTGCACCGTAACGCGGGCGGAGACGCTCGACGTCGTAGAACCGCTGCTCGCCACGGGCGGATGGGAGGTCGAGGACCTCGGGGCGATCTGGCCGGGGTTCGGACATCCGCAGGCCGGAGGCTTCCTCCTCCTGCTGCCGCCGCACGCCGGGTCCTCAGGGTTCTTCATCGCCCGCCTCCGGCGCCGTGGCGGCGCAGGCCCGACGACAAGGTAGAATGTCTCCGCGGCGTCCGCCGCGACGAGACCGAAGCGGAGGAGCGATGGACGAGATCCTGCGCGGTATCAACGTGGCCCCGTCGATCCTGTCGGCCGACTTCAGCCGCCTCGGCGACGAGGTGGAGGCCGTCCTCAACGCCGGGGCGCGCGTCATCCACGTGGACGTCATGGACGGGCATTTCGTCCCCAACATCACCATCGGGCCGCCGGTGGTCAAGTCCCTGCAGTCGTTGGTGCACGGGGCGGGAGCGCTCCTCGACGTCCACCTCATGATCGAGCGCCCCGAAGACTACATCTCCCGGTTCGCCGAGGCCGGCGCTGATGTGATCGTGGTGCACCAGGAGGCGTGCAGGCATCTCCATCGCGTGCTGGACCAGATCCGCGACGCAGGCGCCCTGGCGGGCGTGTCGCTCAACCCCGCGACGCCGGTCGAGACCCTGGCCGAGGCGCGGCACTTCTGCGACCTGGTGCTCATCATGTCGGTCAACCCCGGCTTCGGCGGCCAACGCTTCATCCCCACGTCGACCGCCAAGATAGCCCGGGCGCGTGACTACCTCCCGGAGGACGTCATCATCGAGGTCGACGGCGGCGTGACGGAGTTCAACGCGGGCTCGCTGGTCGAGGCCGGCGCCCGCTGGCTGGTCGCCGGCTCGAGCGTGTTCGGGGGCCGGGACGTCGAGGAGCGTTTCGCCGCAGTGGCGCAGGCCGCCGCCGCGGGCGTATAATCAGGCAGTACGATCAATCGCTGCTTCAGGGCGGGGTGCAAGTCCCCACCGGCGGTACAGCCCGCGAACCCCGAGAGGGGCCGACCAGGTGAGACTCCTGGGCCGACGGTCATAGTCCGGATGAGAGAAGCAGGCGCGGCGCACCGGCGTCGTCCACGGCCCTGAAGCGCGCTTCGGGGCTGTCGCATATGGACGACGAGCGCTACATGGACGAGGCGTTCTCCCTGGCCGAGAGAGGCCGGGGCGGCACGCATCCGAACCCGCTGGTCGGCGCGGTGCTCGTCAACGACGGCGAGGTGGTCGGCAGAGGCTGGCACCTCGCTCCAGGACAGCCGCACGCCGAGGCGCTGGCTTTGGCCGAGGCCGGCCCCCGCGCCCGCGGCGCCACGCTCTTCTGCACGCTCGAGCCCTGCAGCCACCACGGCAGGACGCCGCCGTGCGCCGACGCCCTGCTCGCGGCGGGGATCGCGCGCGCCGTGGTCGCCGTGCGCGACCCCGACCCGCGCGTCGACGGACGTGGCCTGCGGCGCCTCCGTGAGGGCGGCGTCACCGTCGAGCTGGACGAGGCCCGCTACGGGGCCCGTGCCCGGAGACAGAACGCGCCCTTCCTCAAGTACCACGAGACCGGCCTGCCGCTGGTGACCTACAAGGCGGCGGTCACCCTCGACGGCAAGGTCGCCGCCGCCACCGGCGATGCCCGCTGGATCAGCTGTCCGGACAGCCGGCGCGCAGTCCACCAGCTGCGCGCCCGCACCGACGCCGTCCTGGTCGGTGTGGGGACGGTGCGCAGGGACGACCCTGAGCTCACCGTGCGTCTGGTGGACGGGCGTGATCCGGTCCGCGTGGTGATCACACGCGACGGCGCCCTGCCGTGGGACTCCAAGCTGCTGGCGACGGCGCGCCGGACTCCCACCGTCGTGATCGCCGATCAGGCCACGGAGGCCGTACGCCGCCGCCTCCGCGAGCGGGGCGTCGATCTGATCGAGCTCGGGTCGTCCGATCCGCGTGATGCCCTGCAGGCGCTCGCCGCCCGCGGCCTCCTCGACGTGCTCTGCGAAGGAGGGCCCACACTGGCCGGCGGATTGCTCGCGGCCGGCCTGATCGACCGCCTGGTCCTGTTCGTCGCGCCAATGATCGTCGGGCGCGGCGCCCCCGACCTGCTGGCGGCTCCGGCGGTGGCGGCGGTCGCCGACGCCTGGCGGTTGCGGGACGTGGAATGGAGCCGCGTGTGCGACGACCTCGTGGTCAGCGGCGCCCTGGTGCGGGGGGACGCCTGAATGTTCACCGGTATCGTGGAAGAGGTCGGCGTCCTGCGCGGCACGCAGGTCACGGCCGCGAGTGTCGCGCTCGACGTGAGGGCGTCGACGGTGATCGACGCCGCCGTCGGCGACAGCATCCTCACCGACGGCGTCTGTCTCACCGTCACGGCGCTGCGCCCAGACGGCTTCACCGCCGACGCCATGCCCGAGACGGTGCGCCGTACCACGCTGGCGGAGCG
>JAAYBE010000101.1 GCA_012719015.1 Actinomycetota bacterium | reverse complement strand
CCTCGAGGGCCGGCGAGCAGGCGGATGCCGAGTTCCGCCTCGCCGGGCCGCTCTGCGACGGCGGCGATGTCTTCGCCGGTGACGCGGACTCGCCGTACCGGCGTTTCCCGGCGGCCACCGGCGTGGGAGACGTGATCGCCTTCCTCGACGCCGGCGCCTACACGCTCGAGATGATGAGCCCGTACAACGCGCGGCCGACGGCCGCCGCCTTCGCGGTGACGGCCGCCGGCCGGCTCGTGCCGATCAGGCGCAGGGACACCGCCGGGGACCTCGCGGCCCACGACGTCGTGCCCGCCGGGGACTGACGCTCAGCCGATCTTCCACTGCGCCTGCACCTTGGCGAACTTGTACTTCGTCGCAGCGCTGCCCAGCTTCCAGAACACACGGTAGTGGTCGGTGGTGTGCGCGTCGATCACCTTCTGGCCGGAGCTGTTGGTGCCGACCAGGATGGCGACGTGGTCCCACACGCCGTCGCCGGTCCAGTCGTAGTAGACGAAGTCGCCGCGCCCGACTCCGCTGATCGTGGGCTGCCAGTCGATGCGGCGACCGGCCCAGAAGCTCATCTGCTTGGTGACGTTGATCCAGCTCATGCTGTAGGTGTCGTCAGAGGGCGACGACGTGCCGTGCTTGTCGTACCACCAGCCGCTCGTGTACGCACCCGGCGCGGTGAGCATCTTGCCGGCGAAGGCGCACTGCGAGGCGAAGTTGGCGCAGTCCGCCCCCGGGAAGCGTGCGTAGGTCGCGTTGTAGGAGAGGGCGTACTTGTCCGCATATGTCTGGGCGGCGGCACGGTCGTACATGACGACGTCGATGTACCCGCGAGCCGGTATGACGGCGGCGGCGTCGACGACACGCGACGGGAGCGACGACGCTGCGCGCGGAAGGCGCACGGGCGGTGCCGCGCGCTCGCTCCGGCGTGCGGCGGCGCGCACACGGGTGCGTGGGGCTCCGGCCGCCTCGAGGTACGCCGCCGTGAGGACGTCGGTGTAGGCGTCGGCGGCGACGCGCCATGTGTCGCCGTGGCGCACGAGCGTGAGCTCATGGTCGAGACCACTGCCCTCGACATCTGTCCTTCCCCCGGACGAGCGCCATGTGAGCCGGGTGACCGCGTGCGCGGTGACCCTGGCCGTCATGCCGCCGAGATCGAGCCGGGTCTTGAGTACGGTGACGTCGCAGGCGACGGCAGTCAGCCTGCGTCCGGCGCGCCGGCCACGCAGTGCCGTACCGGTGGCGACCTGCGTCTCAGAGCGGATGAGCGCTTCGCCGGCGGCGACCCGGGCGCGCAGGACGGCGGCCGGGTGCGGGGCGCCGATCGCGGCGGCCCGCGCCTCGAGGTACTCGCGCGCCGCCGCCGCGGCTGCGCTGCCGTCTTCCGCGACGGCGCCCGGCGTCGCCGCGGCGGCCGGCGCCGCGGCGGCGAGGGCGGCGGTGGCGAGCACCGCGACCGCGAGCATGTGCGCCCAGTGCCGTTTGGTCATGCTGACTCCTTCCTGGAGGATTACGGGCGGGTGGAGACGGCGGAGATACGCCATCCCCCCACGTTGCCGCCGGCCCTCCCCAGGGTGAAGAACAGGACAGACAGGCCGTCCGGAAGCGGATGTCCTCGCGCACAGCGTGTGCGCACGCGGGCTCTCAGTATCAGCGTGCGCCGGTCCGGCGCGGCGAACACGCGAGCGGAGCGGAAGCGGAACCGGGTCACGCCGCTGAGCGCGTGCCGGGACCAGAGCCGGCGCCGCGTGCAGAGGTCGGCGGCGCGCGCGAACTGACCCTTGTCGATGAGCGTGCAGTAGAGCTGCACCGTACGCGCCGCCTCGAGCCGGTCCGTCGGGTCGGCGGCGGGCCGGCCTGCGCTTGAGGCCGCCGACGACGAGGCGACACATGGCATGGCCGCCGCCGCGTCCCGACGACCGGCGGCGACGCCGGGCGCTGCGGCGGCCTCCTCGTGCGACCCGTCTGCGGCACTGCTGCCGGGCTCTGCGGCGGCGGCCAGGTGGACGTCGGACGGCGCCACCGCGGGTACCGCCGGACGGTCGCCGCAGGCCGGCGCTGCGGCCGTGAGGGTGGCCGTGAGGGCGGCGACGAGGGCGCATGTGCGGACGGACGACATGGCGGCATCGTCCCCCGCCCGTCCGGTGAGCCTCAAGGATGACGCCCGGGCACGCGCGGTGACGTTGCCCGGCGGCGCCCATGACAGCCGCGGGCCGGCGTGCGAGAATCCCGGCGCATGATCCGAGAGGACGACACCACGCCGGCCGCGCGCGGCCCCGGAGAGCCGCTCCCGCAGCCGCCGCACAGCTTCTGGGGCGCCGCGCGGCGCGACCTGCGGCTCGGCGTCCTCTCCGGGCTGCGCACCTTCTTGGAGCTGGCCAAGGTCATGATCCCGGCCTACGGGATCACGCTCGTCCTGGATCGGCTCGGCGTCATCGCGCGGCTGGCCGGCGTGGCGCGGCCGCTCATGCAGGTCCTGGGCCTGCCCGGTGACGCGGCCGTCCCTCTGGTGGTGGGCTACGTGCTCAACATCTACGCCGCGGTCGGTTCGATGCAGGCGCTCGACCTGACGATGCGCCAGATCACCGTCCTGGCGGTCGCGATCCTCATCGGGCACAACCTGGTGGTGGAGGGGGCGGTGCTGCACAAGGCCGGCATGAACGGGTTCGCCTTCGGCGCCCTGCGTATCGTCGCCGGGCTGGTGGCGGCGATCATCGCCGACCTGCTCATGGGGGCGGTCTCGTGACGGGGCTCGCCCGGGAGTTCCTCGTCGGCTCGTTCGACCTCTTGTGGAGGGTGTTCCTCATCGTCGTGCCGATCATGGTGGTCCTGGAGCTCCTGGAACCCACGCGCGCCTTCCGTGCCCTGGTGCGGGCCTGGGCCAGGGTCGTGCGGCACGTGGGACTGGACGAGCGGTCGGCGGCGCCCACGCTCATCGGCTTCCTCTTCGGGCTCGCCTACGGCGGCGGGGTGATCGTGCGCGACGTCCGCCGGCACGACCTCGGCCGGCGCCAGGTGTTCATCATGAGCGTCTTCCTGAGCATGGTGCACGCCGTCGTCGAGGACACGCTCATCTTCCTCGCCCTCGGGGCCTCCATCTTCTGGCTGCTCGCCTACCGCATCGTGTGGGCCGCCCTCGTCACCGTGACCTTGACGGCTCTGGCCACCCACTGGCTGCGTCGCCGTCGGACGGGTCTCCCGCCGCCGGGTGCGGGTGCCGCGCGTTGACGGGCAGCCTGCCGTCCCGTAATCTTGACTGGAATACTCGGGAATCGGACGGAAGCGGGTCCGGCCTGAACATCTCCATGAAGAGCAGATACGCGGTCCGGGCGCTCACGGAGCTGGCCCGCCTGGAGCGCTCGCAGGCCGGCAGGCTGGTCAGGCTCAGCGAGGTCGCCGAGCGTCGCGGCGTGCCGCTCCAGTTCCTGGAGCAGGTGTTCGCCGCCCTCCGCCGCGGCGGGGTGGTGCGGAGCCGCCGCGGCGCCTCCGGCGGATACACGCTGGCCCGTCCGGCCGACGAGACCACCGTGCTGGACGTCGTCGTCGCCCTCGACGGCGTGCCGGCGCCCGCCGAGTGCGGCCAGGGTCCGTGTGACCAGATCGACCGCTGCGGCGCCTCCTCCGTCTGGATCGAGGCCCAGCAGGCGCTCGAGGGCGTCCTCGCCGAGACCACCATCGGCGACCTCCTGAGGCGGGAGGACGCCCTCGGCGACGCCGCACCGATGTACCACATCTGACGGAGGAGCGAGGATGAAGAGGGCAGGCAGCGTCACCGAGCTCGTCGGGCGTACGCCGCTGGTGCGGCTCAACCGCATCTCCGACGAGACCGGGGCCGAGGTGCTCGGCAAGCTCGAGTCCTTCAACCCCGGCGGCAGCGTCAAGGACCGCATCGGGCTGGCCATGATCGAGGCGGCCGAGCGCGACGGACGCATCGCCCCGGGTCGCACGACCCTCGTCGAGCCGACCAGCGGCAACACCGGCGTCGCTCTGGCGATGGTGGCGGCGGCGCGCGGCTACGACCTGGTGCTGACCATGCCCGACACGTTCAGCGTGGAACGGCGCGCGCTCCTCAAGGCCTACGGTGCGCGCCTCGTCCTCACGCCGGGGACCGACGGGATGACCGGGGCGGTCCGCCGCGCGGCGGAGCTCGCCGAGGAGCTGGACGACGCGTTCGTGCCGCAGCAGTTCGAGAACCCCGCCAACCCGGAGGTCCACCGGCTCACCACCGCCGAGGAGATCTGGGACGACACCGCCGGAGAGGTCGACGTGTTCGTGGCGGGCGTGGGGACGGGGGGGACGCTCACCGGCGTGGGGCGGGTCCTGAAGGAACGGCGACCGGGCGTGCGCGTGGTCGCCGTCGAGCCCACCGACTCTCCCGTCCTCTCGGGCGGCCGGGCCGGTCCGCACCGTATCCAGGGCATCGGCGCCGGCTTCGTGCCGGCGGTGCTCGACGAGCAGGTGTACGACGAGGTGCTCACCGTGACCGGCGACGACGCCTTCCGCACGGCGCGGGCGCTCGCCCGCGAGGAGGGCGTGCTCGTCGGCATCTCGTCAGGCGCCAACGCGTGGGCCGCCGGCGAGCTCGCCCGCCGCGACGGGATGCGCGGCAAGGTCGTGGTCACGATCCTGAGCGACACCGGGGAGCGCTATCTCTCCACGCCGCTGTTCGCCGAACTCGCCGGGGACGAGGCGTGAGGATCAGCGGGCGGGAGCGGCAGCGGTACGACTGCCAACTGGTCCTCAAAGAGGTGGGGGAGCGGGGTCAAGCGGCCCTCCGTGAGGCGTCGGTGCTGGTGGTGGGGGCGGGCGGTCTGGGCGCTCCCGTCCTGTATTACCTCGCCGCCGCCGGCATCGGTCGTCTCGGCGTCGTCGACGACGACGTGGTGGAGCTCTCCAACCTGCAGCGGCAGGTCCTCTTCACGACGGCCGACATCGGGCGCGGCAAGGCGGAGGTCGCCGTGGAGCGGCTGGCGGCGCTCAACCCCGAGGTGACGTTCGAGCCTCACGCGGCACGCCTGACGGCCGCCGGGGCGGCGGCTCTCATCGAGCCCTACGACATCGTCGTGACCGCGGTGGACAACTTCCCGACGAGGTATCTGCTGAACGACGCCTGCGTGCTGGCCGGCAAGACGCTGGTCGACGGAGCGGTGCTGCGCATGACGGGATTGGCGATGACCATCCGGGGTGGAGAGACCGCCTGCTACCGCTGTCTGTTCCCGGAGCCGCCGCCGGCGGCGGGGGTCGTCAGCTGCTCGGAGGCCGGGATCCTCGGCCCTGTGCCCGGCCTCATCGGCTCCATCCAGGCGCTCGAGGTCATCAAGGTGGTCACCGGCGTCGGACGCCCCCTGTACGGCCGTCTGCTCCAGTTCGACGGCGGGGAGATGACGTTCACCGAGGTCGAGGTGGCGCGCGCGCCGACGTGCCCCGTGTGCGGCGACGAACCGCGCGTCCGGGAGCTGGTGGACCTTGTCGTCTGACGACGTCGTGCTGGAGCGCCTGCTGGCGCAGTTCGAGGGCGTGGACGACGTCGTGGTCGCGTTCTCGGGCGGCGTCGACTCGAGCCTCGTCCTCGCCGCCGCCGCACGCGCCCTGGGTCCGGAGCACGTCGTCGCCGTCACGGCGAGCTCGCCCACCTACCTCGACGACGAGCGCGACGCGGCCGCCGCCGTGGCGCGGGGTCTCGGCGTGCGGCACGTGGTGCTCGAGACGCGCGAATACGAGGACCGCCGGTTCGTCGAGAACTCGCGCGAGCGCTGCTACTGGTGCAAGGGCGGGCTGCTCGACGCGGTCGCGCGCGTCGCCGAGGCCGGCGGCGCGGTGGTCGTGGACGGCACCAACGCGGACGACACCGGCGACCATCGTCCCGGCATGCGCGCCGCGGCCGAGCGCGGCGTCCTGCGCCCGCTGCTGGCCGCCGGGATCGGCAAGGCGGAGGTGCGACGCCTGGCCCGGGAGCTGGGGCTCGCGACCTGGGATGCGCCGCAACAGGCCTGTCTCGCCTCGCGCATCCCGTACGGCGTGCCCATCACGCCCGACAAGCTGGCCGCGGTGGCGGCCGCCGAGCAGGCGCTGCACGCACTCGGCTTCCGTCAGTGCCGGGCGCGCCATCACGGCGACGTGGCGCGCCTCGAGATCGAGACCGACCAACTCGGGAGGGCGTTGGAGCTTCGCGCGGACATCGTGCGCGCGGTCCACGCCGCCGGGTTCACATATGTGGCTCTCGACCTGGACGGGTTCCGCACAGGGAGCATGAACGAGGCCTGAAGGAGCCTCCCGGGCACGGATCGGCCGCGCGGGAGGCTGCCCGGGACACATGGAATGAGGAGGTGACGGCGGTGGTCCGTAAGCTGATCGGCCTGATGGGCCTGGGCGCCGCGGCGTGCTGGTTCCTGGGACGGAAGACGGACGGCTGTCGTCCCGTCAACGACCTGATCGAGGCGCTCGGCCAGGACGCGCGCACGGCCGCCGACCAGATCAGCGGCGACGTGCGCGCCGTCCGGGAGCGGGATCCGGCGGCCACCTCGAGCCTCGAGATCCTGACCTCGTACTCGGGGTTGCACGCGCTGTGGCTGCACCGGTTGGCGTACAAGCTGGGTCAGGTGGGCGTCCCGCTGGTGCCGCGCTGGATCAGCCAGTTCAACCGCTTCGTCACCGGCGTCGAGATCCACCCGCGCGCGAGGATCGGTCACGGCCTGTTCATCGACCACGGATCCGGCGTCGTGATCGGTGAGACGACCGAGATCGGCGACAACGTCACCATCTACCAGGGCGTCACTCTGGGCGGGACGGGCAAGGAGCAGGGCAAGCGCCATCCGACCGTCGGCGACAACGTCATCTTCGGCGCCGGGGCCAAGGTGCTGGGCGGCATCACCATCGGCGACAACGCCAAGATCGGCGCCGGCAGCGTGGTCGTCAGCGATGTGCCGCGCAACTCCACGGTGGTCGGCAACCCGGGGCGTCCGGTGCTGCTCGAGGGGCAGAAGGTGGGGATCCCGGACAT
>JAAYBE010000100.1 GCA_012719015.1 Actinomycetota bacterium | reverse complement strand
TCGTGATGGTCAACGACATGGGGGCCACCTCCGACACGACGGCGCGCTCCAAGGCGTTCAACGTGGCCGAGGCCGGCCTCGACATGGGGATGTTCAGCCTGAGCTCCACCTGGCCGAGCAGCCCGCCCGCGGCGGGCACGCCGGTGACGCTGAGCTCCGACCTGCGGACGATGCTCTCACCGGCGGACTTCCCGACCAGCGCCGGCAAGTCCTTCGTGACCGTGACGATGTCACCGGGCAGCGACGCCGGCCACATGCTGCTGCAGTCGCAGGCCAACGTGGCGGGCAAATCGGTCAAGCTCGAGACGATGATCGTGCGGCAGAGCGTGGGCCTCTCAAGCCTGGTCCCCGGCGTCGCCCTCTACTCAGGCGGCGACACGACCATGTCGGGCAGCGGGACGATCACCTCCCCGCTCCAGAACCACACGCCCACGGGCTCCGTGTACGTCTACGGCAGCGCCAAGATATCGGGCTCCCCCAATCTCAGCACCGTGGGCCTGAAGGTAAGGAACAACCTGACGTACTCGGGCACTCCGTCGTTCAGCTCCATCGTGACGCCGAACGACCCGACGGTGCCGACCTTCGACGCGTTCCTGCCGCAGAGCCAGATCGACTACCTCGCGCAGCTCTCCAAGGCAGCGCCGTCGTCTCCCCCGGGTGTGGTCGAGGTGCCCAACAACGGCACGATCCCGACTACCGCGGCCGCGGTCCACGTCAAGGGTAAGGGGAGCATCTCGGGAAGCGGGACCTACAACATCGGCTCCCTGTACGTGGACGGCAACCTGAGCGTGTCGGGGAGCACGACGCTCAACATCGGCTCACTCTACGTCGGCGGCAACCTGAGCATCTCCGGCACGACGAAGCTCACCAACCTGGGCCCCACATGGGTCGGCGGCTCGGCCGACATCTCCGGCAGCGGTCAGTGCCGGATGCCGCTGCTCGTGGCGCAGGGGGACGTCGAGGTCAGCGGGAGCGGGACCTGGGGCGGGACCGGCGTCGGCGCGAGCGTGGAGCCGTGCATCGCGATCAGCCTCACCGGGAACCTCAAGTGGTCGGGCAGCTCGGCCTTCTACGGCCTCATGGCCGCTCCGAAGGGCAAGGTCAACATCAGCGGCTCGGGGTGGGTCTACGGCTCGGTGCTGAGCGCCAAGGCCGCGGATCTGAGCGGCAGCAGCAGGATCGCCTACAACGGCGACGTGGTCGCGAGCATCCACACCGGCAGCGCGACGATCGCCAAGCGGGTGCCCGGCACCTGGAGGCAGCTCCCGGCGGAGTGAGGCGCGGGGGCGGGCGCGTCCGGGCGGTCCGCGCGCGCTCACCGGCCCGCTCGTCAGGCTACGTCCGTCCGCCGAGTCGGCGAAGCTGCTGCTGCGGCGTGAAGAGGCGGCCGGGGGCGAGGTAGCTCACGATGCTCGCCGTGAGCGCCACGGCGGCGAGCAGCATGAACATCACCACCGCCTGCAGGCGCACGGCCTGCAGCGGCTCGGCGCCGGCGAGGATCATGCCCGTCATGGCGCCGGGCAGGAACACCAGGCCTGTGGTCTTCGTCGAGTCGATCACCGGTACCATGGCGAGGCGCACGGAGCGCCGTGCCAGCGTGGCGGTGCTCTGGCGCGGCGAGGCCCCCAGCGCAAGGCTCGCCTCGATCTGGGGGCGCCTGTCCGCCGCGTCCTCGAGCAGGCGCACGGCGGTGACGGAGGCGACGTTCATGCAGTTGCCGATCAGCATGCCGCCGATGGGGATCACGTAGCGCGCTCCCGCCGGGATGATGCCGAGGACGAGCATGACGGCGAGGGTCGCCATGGAGGCGACGCCGATGGACGCCGCCGCGAGCGTCCACGCGCCGGGCAGGCCGCGGGCCCGGCGCGCAGAGGTGATCACGGCGAAGAGCAACATGGCGGCCAGTGTGAGCGCCACGTAGAGCGGCCTGTCGGTCTGCAGGATCAGATGGATGATGTAGCCGACGGCCATAAGCTGGACGAAGGCGCGGACGCACGCCAGGCCGATGTCTCTCTCCACGTCGAGGCGCTGCCACCAGCTCAGGAGCAGCGCCACGGCGACCAGCGCGAGCGCCGCCGCGAGACTGGTGAAGCCGAAGGGCTCGGCGCCGGTCATCGAGGGGCCCCGGCGCCCAGCCGTCCTTCGACGAAGAGCCGTGTGGCCGCGGCGGCCGGCTCGTCGAGGAAGTCGGGGAGCGGGCCGCCGTCCATCACCCGGCCGTCCACGAGCAGGAGGCCGTGGTCGCCGATGCGCCTGGCCTGGGCGATGTCGTGGGTGACGAAGACGAACGTGAGGTCGGTCTGCTCGGCCAGCCGGAGCAGCAGGTCCTGGATCAGCCGGCCGGCCGTCGGGTCCAGGGCGGAGGTCGGCTCGTCCAG
>JAAYBE010000013.1 GCA_012719015.1 Actinomycetota bacterium | reverse complement strand
GCGGCGCGGGCCGAAGACGCGATGCTCCACGGCCTGTACGCGGCCCTGTTCGTCGCCGCCAACCCCATACCGGTCAAAGCCGCCCTCAACCTCCTGGGGCACGAGGTCGGAGGCCTGCGCCTCCCGCTCGTGGCCGCCGCCCCGGACGAAGAGGCCGTGGTAGCCAGGGAGCTCCGTCGGCTCGGCCTGCTCCGGATCTGACCGGGAGCGGCGGCGAGACATGGAGGACGACCAGCCGTGACCGACACCGTCCGCATCACGCCGCTCGGGGGTCTCGGCGAGATCGGCAAGAACCTCACCGCGGTGGAGTACCGCGGCAAGATCGTGGTCGTCGACTGCGGCATCGCGTTCCCCCGGGACGAGATGCTCGGCATCGATCTCATCCTCCCGGACACCCGCTGGCTGATGGAGCGTGAGGACGATGTGCTCGCCTTCGTCCTCACGCACGGCCACGAGGACCACATCGGAGCTCTGCCGTTCGTGCTCAGACGGCTCACCCGCCCTGTGTACGGCAGCCGGTTCACCCTGGCCCTCGTCAAGAGCAAGCTGGACGAGCACGGTCTGATCCGATCCGTCGAGACCAACGAGGTCAGCGAGCACTCCCGGCTCGCCCTGGGTCCGTTCGATCTCTCGTTCGTCGCCGTGAGCCACAGCGTGCCCGACGCTCTCGCCGTCGTGCTGGGCACCGACCTCGGCGCCGTCGTCGTCACCGGTGACTACAAGTTCGACCACACGCCCATCGACGGTCGCATCACCGACGTCAACGCCTTCGCGCGGCTCGGTGAGCAGGGCGTCCTCGCGCTGCTCGGCGACTCCACCAACGCGACCAGCCCGGGGTCCACGGCCTCCGAGAGCACGGTCGGCCAGGCGTTCCATCAGATCTTCGCCGAGGCGGACGGACGTGTCATCCTCGCCTGCTTCGCCTCCCACATCCACCGCGTGCAACAAGCCATCCAGATCGCCCACCTGCACGGGCGGAGGTTCGCCGTCAGCGGGCGTTCGATGCAGAAGAACGTCAACATCGCGCGCAATCTCGGCATCCTCGAGGTCCCGGAAGGGGCCATGATCAGACTCGCCGAGATCGACGACTACCGCCCCGAGGAGATCCTCATCCTCACGACCGGCAGCCAGGGGGAGCCTCTTTCGGCGCTCACACGCATGGCGTTCGACGACCACCCCCAGGTCGGGCTCAACGAAGGCGACACGGTGGTCATCTCCGCCACGCCGATCCCGGGCAACGAGCTGAGCGTCATGAACACCGTCAACCGCCTGCTCAAGTCGGGTGCGACCGTGATCCACGGACGCGAGAGCGGCGTACACGTCAGCGGCCACGCCTCGCAGGAGGACCTGCGGATGATGCTCAACCTCGTGCGGCCGCAGTACTTCGTGCCGGTGCACGGAGAGTACCGGCACCAGCACATCCACCGTCGCCTGGCCCGCGACGCCGGCATCCCCGAGGAGGACATCTTCATCCTCGAGAACGGCGACGTGCTGGAGATCGACGCCGACAACGCCGAGCTGGTCGACAAGGTGCCCACCGGCATGGTCTTCGTGGACGGCTTCGAGATCGGGGACGAGGAGGGCCTCGTGCTGCGCGACCGCCAGCAGCTCGCCGCCGACGGCATCCTCATCGCGGTGCTCACGGTCGATGCGCAGACCGGCGACTCGGTGGCGCCGCCGGAGCTCGTGGCCCGCGGCTTCCTCCACGACGACGAACGGCTCAGGGACGTCCTCGCGGAGTGCGGTGCAGCACTCGAGGACCTGATGGGCGAACTCGGCGCGGAGCACGTCACCGGACAGAAGCTCATCCGCGAGGACGTCAACCAGTGCCTCTCCGAACTGGTCTTCCGCCGGACCAGGCGCCGGCCGCTGATCCTGCCGGTCGTCGTGGAGGTCTGACGACCGCGCCTCTCGCGGACAGGGTTCCGCAGTGTGACGTCGAACTCGGCCTTATGGCTGCAGCACGCCCAAAACAGGGCCGCCGGCGCGCGGCGGCCTCGCCGCGCGGGGGTCGTCGCCCGTCCGCCACCTACCGCGCGAAGCCGCGTGCGGCCCCTCCGGAAGAGGGACCGCCTCCCTCTCGGCGCCGCCGGGAGCTCGGCGCCATCGTATGTCTTGCGTTCGCCGTGTTCCTCGCCTTCGTGCTGTACCTGGGATGGGACGGCGGTTCACTGGGCCGCTGGCTCGAGGACGGCGCCCACTGGTTGGTCGGCCTCCTCGCGTTCAGCCTGCCGCTCCTGCTCGGGCTCGTCGCCTACCTGCTGCTGGTCGACGCGGAGGATCGCTCACGGCGCGGACTCGGCTGGGGCGTGGCGGCGGTCGTGGCCGGGGTGGCGCTGGCCGCCGCGGCCGACTCCTTCGGCCTCTTCGCCGGCGAGCGCGTCCACGCGCTCTTCCGCGACGAGTACATGAGCTCGCACGGCGGCATCCTGGGCGAGCTCCAGTGGGCGGTACTGAGCCCGTTCGTGGGCCGCGTCGGCGTCGACGTGCTCGTCGTCGCTCTGATCGTGACGGGCGCCCTGCTGGTCACGGGCTCGTCGCTGCATCAATGGGCGGCCCGCTCACGCGCCGGGGTCGCGAGGGCCCGGCGCGCGGCGCGCGACCAGGCCGAAGCGTTCGGCGCCCGTCGCCGCGAGACCATCGACACCCCTGTCCCGGGGCCCGACGAGTCACCCACCCTGGATGCCTCCGACCTCATGCGCACCACCGTCCCGCCGATGGAACTCAACTTCGCACGACCGGTTCCGACCGTGTCGCAGCTGATCGACGGTGCGTCCGCGGCCCCGGAGATCTTCGGTGAGCCTGCGCCGTCGCCGGACGGGCCGGAGCCGGTCGCCGCCGGAGACGACGGTGTGCAGCTCTCGCTGGCAGCCGCAGTGGCGGGCGGCGGCGACCGTCCCGTCGACGCCGAGGTGGCGCTGGCGTTCGCGGAGGCGGAGAAGCGCCACTGGACGCTGCCCGACCCGGCCGTCCTGAGACGCCTCGCGCAGGACGACGGAGAGTCGTCGGAGGCCGTCGCCCGCGTCTCGGAACGCCTCGTCACGACCCTCGCCAGCTTCAACATCCCCGCGCAGGTCATCGGCACGGTCTCGGGCCCGCGAGTGACGCGGTACGAACTGCAGCTCGAGCCCGGGATCAAGGTCGGCAAGGTGGCCAACCTCAAGGACGACCTCAAGTACGCGCTGGCCGCCACTGAGGTGCGCGTCCTGGCGCCGATCCCGGGCAAGACCGCCGTCGGGGTGGAGGTGCCGAACATCCAGGCCAGCTACGTCTCGCTCGGCGATATCCACGGTCTCTTCCCCCAGCACGCCTCCCCGATGGCGTTCTGGCTCGGCAAGGACGTCACCGGCAAGGCCGTGCTCGCCGACCTCGTGCGCATGGTCCACCTGCTCATCGCCGGCACCACCGGATCCGGCAAGAGCGGCTGCCTGAACGCCCTCATCACCTCGATCCTGCTCCGCGCCACCCCGGACGAGGTGCGCATGATCATGATCGACCCCAAGAAGGTCGAGCTCAGCAACTTCGACGGCGTGCCGCACCTGCTGACCCCCGTCGTGACGAACATGAAGCAGGCCACGTACGTGCTCGACAACATCTGCCGCGAGATGGACCGACGTTACGATGTCCTCTCGCGCAACGGGTGCCAGGACATCCGCGCGCTCAACAAGAAGCTGAGGCGCACGGGCGAGGAGCCGATGCCGTACACGATGGTCATCATCGACGAGCTGGCCGACCTGATGATGGTGGCCCCGTCGGAGGTCGAGGACTCCGTCATCCGTCTCGGCCAGCTCGGTCGCAGCTGCGGCATCCATCTCGTGGTGGCCACGCAGCGACCCTCTGCCGATGTCGTCACCGGCATGATCAAGGCCAACATCCCCTCGCGCATCGCCTTCGCGGTGAGCTCGCAGACTGACTCGCGCATCATCCTGGACCAGGGGGGAGCGGAGAGCCTGCTGGGCATGGGCGACATGCTGTTCAGCCCCATGGGCAGCAGCAGGCTGCTGCGCGTGCAGGGCGCACTGGTGACGAGCCCCGAGATGAAGCTCATCACCCACCACTGGCGGCGGCAGGCCAAGCCGGCATATCACGAGGAGCTGCTCGAGAACCCCGCGGGACCCGACGCCGAGCCGCAGGGCCAGACCGGCGGTGGCGACGAGCTGCTCGGCGAGGCCATCAGGACGGTCGTCAACACCGGCGCCGCCAGCGTCGCGCTGCTCCAGCGGCGCCTCCGCGTCGGCTACGCACGGGCCGGACGCCTCATCGACATCATGGAGGAGATGGGCATCATCTCCGGGTACGACGGCAGCAAGGCCCGCTCCGTGCTCATCGACGAGGCGGGCCTGCCCGCCACGCTGGCCCGCCTCGAGGGTGGTGCCCCGGGCGACGACCCGCCGGCGACGGTCTCCGCACCGGCGCCGGTGGAGGAGCTGTCCGTCTCTCCGTCGACGGGCGACGACCGTCCGGTCTGATCCGTCCGGTCATCGCCCGTTTGTCTTCGACGTACGCCGTTACTAGACTGTACGTTCGGGTGACACGCCGACCGCCGACCGCCATCGAGGAGTGCCGCATCCGCCGTGTTTGAGATCGGGAGCACGCTGCGCGAGGCCCGCGTCCGCCGCAACCTCACGCTCCAGCAGGTCGAGGAGGACATCAAGGTCCGGGTCAAGTACGTCCAGGCCATGGAGAACGAGGACTGGGACGTCATGCCCGGCGTCACCTACGTCAAGGGCTTCCTGCGCACCTACGCCACGTACCTGGGGCTCGACGCCGATGTCATCATCGAGGAGTTCCGCTCGCGCGCCACGATCGCCTCCCAGGAGCATCATGAGCCCTTCGGCGGAGCGTCGGTGATCGGCAAACCGCGCAGCCACCGTGGCCGCAACACCGTCGTGCTCATCGCGGTCGTGTGCCTCGTGGTGCTGGGCGCCATCTACGCCCTGGGCCTGATGAACCGCTCCGGCGACGGAGGGCCCACCACCCAGCCCGGCGCGCTGGGGATCACGAGCCCGTCCCCGTCGCCCAGCACGTCGGCCAAGCCCAAGCCCGAGCCGGACAAGACCGGCGTCCCGGACTGGCAGAAGGACCTCGTCAAGATCCGCGCCGTGCGCGGTGACTGCTGGGTCGACGTGAGGCGGGACGACGCCCAGGGCGTCGCGTTGTTCACCGGGACCATCCGCAAGGGCGACCTCAGGAAGTTCAGGGGCAAAGACATCTGGATGACGCTCGGCGCGCCGGCCAACATCGAGCTCGAGGCCGCGGGCAAGACGATCAAGATCAAGAGCGATGTCGGCCCCTGGAACGTGGAGATCATCCGGGGGCGTGTCGTCCAGGGCCCCGACGTACAGGGGTGAGACATGGCGAAAGACCACTCGTTCGACGTGGTCTCCCGCGCGGACCTCAACGAGGTTCGCAACGCCGTCAACATGGCGCAGAAGGAGATCGCGACCCGTTACGACTTCAAGAAGAGCGCGAGCAGGATCACGCTCGAAGGTGACGCCCTCGTCCTGCTCTCCGACAACGAGGGCAAGCTTCGGCAGGTCGCCGAGGTGCTCGAGGAGAAGCTCGTGCGTCGCAAAGTGCCGCTGAAGGCCGTCCAGTACGGCAAGGTCGAGGAGGCCCTGGGGGGCACCGTCCGTCAGCGCGCGCCGATCGCACAGGGCATCCCGGAGGAGAAGGCGAAGGCGATGAACAAGCTGCTGCGGCAGCGGTTCAAGAGGGTCAAGGTGCAGATCCAGGGCGACACAGTGCGTGTCTTCTCGCCGAGCAAGGACGAGCTCCAGGCCGCCATGGGCGCGCTCCGCGACGAGGACTGGGGCATCCCGGTCCAGTTCGTCAACTACCGCTGACCCGGCGCGCCCCCGCGGTCCGAGACGCCATGGGCTGCACCTTCTTCATCCAGACTCTCGGTTGCCCCAAGAACGAGGCCGACTCCGGCATGCTGGAGGCGCGCCTGAGCGCCGCCGGGCATCGCCCGGCGGCCGCAGGCAGCGCCGACGTCATCGTCGTGAACACCTGTGGATTCATCGATGCGGCGAAGGAGGAGTCCATCGCCGCCATCCTCGATGCCGCCGAGGCCGCCCACGCCCGCGGCGCCCGCATCGCCGCCGTGGGTTGCCTGGTGGAGCGCTATCGGGAAGAGCTGGAGCGGGAGATCCCCGAGGTGGACGTGTGGTGCGGCCTCGACCCGACGGCCTTGCTGGCCGCGGTGCACGGGTTCGCCGGCGAGGTCGACGGCGGGTCGGCCGGCGGGCCTTCTCTGCGACGGAGTACTCGTGCGGCTCCACCCCGCCTGCGGCGTCCACGACCGGTCAGCGCCTACATCAAGGTCTCAGACGGCTGCGACCGGCGCTGCTCCTTCTGCGCCATCCCGCTCATCAAAGGAGGGTACGACGCCGTGTCCGCAGACGGGATACTGCGCGCGGCGCGGGCGCACCTCGATGCAGGCGCACGCGAGCTCGTGCTCGTCGGCCAGGACACGTCGCGCTGGACGGAGGCCGGGTGGGGCGGGATGCGCCGGCTGCTCGCCGAGCTCGCCTCACTCGAGTCCGCGCCCGCCTGGCTCCGCCTCCTGTATCTTCAGCCCGACGGCGTGACCGACGAGCTTCTCGAGGCCTTGGCCACGTACGCTGTGCCTTACGTGGACGTCCCCCTCCAGCACGCCTCAGGCGCCGTCCTGCGGCGCATGAGGCGCTCGGGAGATGCGGCCGCGCACCTCGAGTTGCTGGAGCGTGTCCGCTCAGTCCTGCCGGGCGCAGCCGTGCGCTCCACCTTCATCACCGGGTTCCCCGGCGAGACCGACGCGGACTTCGAGGAACTCATGGGCTTCATCGAACAGGCGGGACTCGCCGTCGCCGGCGTCTTCGTCTATGACGAGCAGGAGGGCACCGCCGCCGTGGGCATGCCGGATGCCGTGCCACGACAGGTGGCGCTCGAGCGGGCAGCGCTCCTCGGGGAGGCTCTCGACCGCGAGGCGGACCGCTACTGGAAGGCCCTCCGCGGCACGGAGGTGGAGGTGCTGGTCGAGCGCGGCACGGCCGATGCCCGCGGTCTCGCCGTCGGCCGCATCGCCCTGCAGGCACCGGACGTCGACGGACGGACGACGCTCGTCGGCGCACCCTGTCGCCGGGGCGACCTCGTCCCGGCCGTGGTGCGCGACACGCTCGGGTATGATGTGGAGGCCGTCGCATCGGGGGGGCCGTGAGCCGCCAGATGAACCTCGCCAACAGCATCACCGTCAGCAGGATCCTGCTGGTGCCGGTATTCCTCGTGGTGCTGCTGGGAGGTCTTCCGGAGCCCTGGAGGGACCTCGCTGCGGCCGCCGTCTTCATCCTCGCGGCCGCCACCGACAAACTCGACGGCTATGTCGCCAGACGCAACAAGCAGATCACCACGCTCGGCCAGTTCCTCGATCCGCTGGCCGACAAGCTCCTCATCGCGGCTGCGCTCATTGCGCTCGTCGCCCAGGACCGTGTGGCCGCCTGGGTCGCCACGGTCATCATCGTGCGCGAGGTCGCCGTGAGCGTGCTGCGCATCGTCGGCGCGAGCCAGGGCGTATCGATCCCGGCCGACCGGTACGGCAAGCTGAAGACGGTCCTGCAGATCGTCTACATCGTCTACGTCCTGCTCCCGACTGCCGCGATCGCGGGGTGGATCCACGTGTCGACCGACGTGGCGACGGCGCTCGAGTGGGTCCTCGTCGCGGCCGTGGTGGGTGTCACGCTCTACAGCGGCGTCCGCTACTACCTCAACGCACGCGGCGTCATCCGTCTGCCCGGGGTCGGAGCCTGATGCCGTTCGAAGCGCCCCGCGCCGCCGTCGTCCTGAGCGGCAACGAGCTGCTCGACGGCCGCACCAGGGACACCAACGGCGACTTCGTCTGCGACGATCTGAGCCGCCGTGGCGTCAAGGTGCTGATGCGCCTGACCGTCGCCGACGACCGGCGGAGACTCACGGCGGCGTTCCGGCATGCCCTGGAGGCCGAGCCGGACCTGCTGGTGGTGGGGGGCGGCCTCGGGACCACGCACGACGATCTCACGGCGGAGTGCCTGGCAGAGGCTCTGGGAGTCGGACTTGCCGAGGACCAGACCGCACTCGAGCACCTCGAGAAGGGCGTGCGCGCCCTCGCGGCCCGCCGCCGCCTCGACTTCGACGAGGTCTTCGCCCTGGCTCGACGTCAGGCAAGGCTGCCGGTGGGCTCCGACGCCCTGCCTCCAGCCGGGATCGCCCCCGGCATCGCCGCGCGCACCGGCCGGACACGTGTCTTCGCGTACCCCGGGGTACCCTACGAGTTCCGGACCATGTGGACCGGGACCGCCGCCGCCCTCGAGCGCGAAAGGTTCTTCCCCGATGTCGTCGTCCGGACGGTCCGCGTGTTCGGCGTCGGCGAGCAGCAGGTCGCACCCGTCATCGAGGCCCTTCCGTACGACCTCCTCGAGATGGGGATCAACGTCGGTGGGGGAGAGGTGACCGTCCGTCTGCGTCACCCTCGTGCGCCCGGCCCTCAGAGCCAGGCCGACGCTCTCGTCGCGGCACTCGAGGCGGGCGCGCCCGTGTACTCCACCGACGGCCGGACCGTGGACGACATCGTCGCCGACCGGCTGCGCGGCGGCGGCACCACGCTCGCCGTGGCCGAGTCGTGCACCGGAGGGTCGCTCGGCGGCCGCCTCACGGCCCGCCCGGGCAGCTCCCGGTATTTCGAGGGCGGGGTGATCAGTTACTCCGACCAGGCCAAGAGAGACCTCCTGGGGGTCCCCTCCGAGCTGCTGAGCCGGTACGGCGCCGTCTCCGGGGAGGTGGCCGGCGCCATGGCGGAAGGCGTCCGAAAGGCCCTGCACACCGAGTTCGGCCTCTCCATCACGGGCGTGGCGGGTCCGGACGGCGGCACGCCGGCCAAACCGGTGGGCCTCGTGTATCTCGGCTGCGCCGGACCCGACGGCACCCGAGTGCGCCGGTCCGAGTTCTACGGCGACCGTGAGACGGTCCGTGCCTTTGCCGCCACCGGCGCCCTCCACCTTCTGCGCGAGGCACTCACCCGGTGAGCCGCGCGGCACCGGACGAACCCCGACGGCTGCGCCTCTTCGTGGCCTGCGCCCTGCCGCCGGCGGTGCAGCAGGCGCTCGAGGAGTGGCAGCACCGTGAACTCGGACGACGCGACGACCTCCGCATCGTGGCTCCCCCGCATCTCACGCTCGCGTTCCTCGGCGACGTCGACGCCGACCGCGTACCGGAGCTCGAAGGCGTCCTCGCATCGGTCACGTGGTCGGCGGCGGAGGCCGGCTTCAAAGGGCCCGTGTTCCTGCCCGCCCACGGACGGCGCAGGGTGGTCGCACTCGAGCTGGAGGATGCCACCGGGAGCCTGCGCGACCTGCAGGCCGCGGTGTCCTCCCGGCTCGCCGATGCAGGGCTGTACGAGCCGGAGACGCGCCGCTGGCTGCCCCACGTGACCGTGGCCAGATTCCGTCGCCCTGGTCACCCGTTTTCCCTGCAAAATGTCAACATCGGGGAGTTTTGTGTCGTCCGGATGGTCCTGTATAGTAGCCACCTGGAACCCACCGGAGCCGTGCACACTCCGCTGGCGGACTTCCCCGCGTCCTGAGCGAGAGAGGAGCGCCACCTTGGACAAAGACAAGGCCCTGGAGGCCGCCGTCACCCAGATCGAGCGCCAGTTCGGCAAGGGCAGCGTCATGCGCATGGGCGACCACCCCGCCAGCGACGAGATGCAGTGCGTCCCCACCGGTTCGCTCGCCCTCGACATCGCCCTGGGGGTCGGCGGGGTGCCGCGCGGGCGCATCGTGGAGATCTACGGCCCGGAGGCCTCAGGGAAGACCACTCTCGTCTACCATCTCATCGCCCAGGCGCAACGCCTCGGCGGCCAGGCCGCGTTCATCGACGCGGAGCACGCCATGGACCCCGTGTACGCCAAGGCCATCGGCGTCGACGTCGACAACCTCCTCGTGTCGCAACCGGACTACGGCGAGCAGGCCCTCGAGATCGCCGAGATGCTGGTGCGCAGCGGCGCGCTCGACATCGTGGCCATCGACTCGGTGGCGGCGCTCACGCCCAAGGCCGAGATCGAGGGCGAGATGGGCGACAGCTTCGTCGGCCTGCAGGCCCGGCTCATGAGCCAGGCCCTGCGCAAGCTCGCCGGCACGCTCAACCGCTCCGGCACCATCTGCGTCTTCACCAACCAGCTGCGTGAGAAGATCGGCGTGATGTTCGGCAACCCCGAGACCACCACCGGCGGCAAGGCGCTCAAGTTCTACGCCACCATCCGGCTGGACATCCGCCGTATCGAGACGCTCAAGGACGGTACCGAGGCGGTCGGCAACCGCGTCCGCGTCAAGGTCGTCAAGAACAAGGTGGCGCCGCCCTTCAAGCAGGCCGAGTTCGACATCATGTACGGCCAGGGAGTCTCGCGCGAGGGTACGCTGCTCGACCTCGGGGTGCTGTACGACGTCGTCACCAAGAGCGGCGCCTTCTTCAGCTATCACGACGACCGTCTCGGCCAGGGTCGCGCCAACGCCAAGGCCTTCCTCAAGGAGAACGCCGACATCGCCGACGCGATCGAGGCGCAGATCCGCGCCAAGGCCGGTCTCCCCGCCGGCGCCCCGGTCGGCGGCTCCTCTGCTGCGGCCGACGCACCTGAGGGCGTCGATCCTGTCACCGGCGAGGTCCTCACCGCTTAGTCGTGCCGGTCGTCACCGCCCTGCGCGCCACTCGCCGCGGGGGAGTGGCGCTCCACGTCGACGCGGAGTACGTGTGCGTCGTGAGCGAGGCGCTCGTGGCCCGCTGGCGCCTGTTCAAAGGCCGCGAGCTCACCGACGACGACCTCGCGGAGATCCGCGCCTCGGCCTCGGCCGAACGCATCACCGGCGACGCCTATCGTCTGCTCGGCCACCGGGCCAGGAGCCGCGAGGAGCTGCGCCGGCGGCTCCTCGCCAAGCAGCACGAGCCCGGCGCCGTGGACGAGTTGCTCGAGCGCCTCACGGCGGAGGGGTTCATCGACGACGCCGCCTTCGCACGCAGCTACACGGCCGACAAACGCCGGCTGGCGGGCTGGGGCGACGCGCGCATCCGCCGGGGCCTGCGCGAGCTCGGTGTGCCGTCGGCCGACGCAGACGAGGCCTTGGGCGTCCAGGACGAGGGCGACGAGCTCGAACGCGCGCTCGCGCTGCTACGGCGTCGTGGCGTCCCGAAGGCCCCGCTCGACGCGGCCCGCCGGCGCGCGCTCCAGGCGCTGCTCCGGCGGGGCTTCTCCAGCGCCTCGGCTCACGCGGCCGTCCGCATCTGGGCCGAACATCCCCGCGACGTCCCGAATTGACGGGGCGCGCCACGGTCACGTACTATCGTGTCACGCGACTTGTGTGCGTGCATGGTGTCCACTCTCGCTTCTGCGCAGCGATACACACGGCGCTGCGGCGCCGAGCCGGTTCAACCGATAGATGAGGGGTCGACGATGAGGCATCCGGGAGGTCCTGCCCACCACTGACTCGTCCGACCCCTGGGCGTCCCTGCATCCGGACCGGGTATCGCGGTGCACGTGCGAGCGTGGCACTGGCCGGGCACGTTGCCCGGCCTTTTTCGTGCCGCGCGACTGGTGAAGGGACAGAGACGATGATGACAGCCGTGTTTCTCGTGATCGGCCTCGCAGTGGGCGTGGCGGTGGGTTACTTCATCCGCCGCAACGTCGCCTCGGGCAAGCTCGCCGGAGCCGAGCGTGAGGCCGAGAAGATGCTGAAGGACTCGCGCCGCGAGGCCGAGACGGTGCTCAAGGAAGCCCGACTCGAGGCCAAGGAGGAGGTCCACCGGGTCCGGAGCGAGGTGGAGGGCGAACTGCGTGACCGGCGCGAGGAGCTGGCGAAGTCCGAGCAGCGCATCCTCCAGCGCGAGGAGGCCATCGACGCCCGGGCCGCGGAGCAGGATCGGCGTGAGCAATCCATCCGTGACCGCGACGCCAACAGTCAGCGCCTCTCGGACGAGGCGAACCAGGCCCACATCGAGGCCATGATGCAGCTCGAGCGCATCTCCGGCCTCAGTGCCGCGCAGGCCAAGGAGATGCTGCTCAAACAGACGGAGGACGAGGCGCGCCACGAGATGGCCAAGCTCGTGCGTCAGGTGGAGGAGGAGGCGCGCAGGGAGGCCGACCGGCGCGCCCGCAACGTCCTCTCGCTGAGCATCCAGCGCACGGCGGCCGATCACGTCGCCGAGACCACGGTCTCCGTCGTCAACCTGCCGTCCGACGACATGAAGGGCCGCATCATCGGACGCGAGGGTCGCAACATCCGCACGCTCGAGAACATCACGGGCATCGACTTCATCATCGACGACACACCCGAGGCCGTCGTGCTGTCGGGCTTCGACGGCGTGCGACGGGAGACCGCCCGACTCACACTGACCAAGCTCATCACCGACGGTCGCATCCACCCGGCCCGCATCGAGGAGACGTACGCTCAGGCGAAGGCTGAGGTCGAGGCCGCCATGGAGGAGGCCGGGGAGCAGGCCTGCTTCGACACGAACGTGCATGGCGTGGCGCCCGATTTGGTCAGGGTCCTCGGGCGCCTCAAGTACCGCACCAGCTACGGCCAGAACGTGCTCAACCACTCCGTCGAGGTGGCCCACCTCGCCGGCATCATGGCGGCCGAGCTGGGCGCCAACGTCAAGATCGCCAAGCGCGCCGGGTTGTTGCACGACATCGGCAAGGCTGTGGACCACGAGGTCGACGGATCTCACGCGAACATCTCCCATCAGCTCTGCAAGAAGTACAAGGAGTCGCAGAGCGTCTGCCACGCGATCCAGGCGCACCACCAGGACGTCGAGCCGCAGACGGTGGAGGCGGTGCTGGTGCAGGCCGCCGACGCCGTCAGCGCCGCTCGTCCCGGAGCCCGTCGCGAGTCGCTGGAGAACTACATCCAGCGGCTGGAGTCGCTGGAGCAGATCGCCGAGAGCAAGAAGGGCGTCGAGCGGTGCTTCGCGATGCAGGCGGGCCGCGAGGTCCGCGTCATGGTCAAACCGGGCGAGATCGACGACGATGCGACCGCGCTGCTGGCGCACGAGATCGCGCGCGACATCGAGGACCAGCTGGACTACCCGGGCCAGATCCGCGTCACGGTCATCCGCGAGAGCCGCGCGGTGGAGATCGCCAAGTAAGCGGGTCGCGGCCGGACGACCTCCCGGCGCGCGACCAACGTCCGCCACGCAGTGACCGTCATGCAGGGCCGCTATTACCTCCGCTCGTTCGGCTGTCAGATGAACGACCATGACGCCGAGCGCATCCGGGCGCTCCTCGAGGCGGAGGGGCTGGAGCAGGTCGACGCACCCGACGCGGCCGACGTGCTCGTCTACAACACCTGTACCGTGCGCAGGAGCGCCGACGAGAGGCTCGCCGGGCATCTCGGCACGGCGGCTCGTCTCAAGCGGTCTGACCCTTCGCGTCTGGTGCTCGTGACGGGCTGCCTGCTGCAGGCCGAGCAGACGGACCTCTTCACCCGCTTCCCGTTCGTCGACGGCGCCCTCGGCCCGCAGAACCTGTATCGGCTCCCCGAGCTGCTGCGGGCGACCGCCCGGCGGGCGGATCAGGGCCCGCCGGGCTACTTCGACGACGGGCCCGTGCTGAGCGGCGGACTCACCGGGCGACGCGAGCGGCCGTTCCAGGCGTGGCTCCAGGTGATGAGCGGCTGCACCAACTTCTGCACATACTGCATCGTGCCGTACGTGCGCGGTCCGGAGCGCAGCCGTCCACCGGCCGAGCTCGTGGCGGCGGCTGAGGCCCTGGTCGCCGACGGCGTGCGCGAGATCACGCTGCTCGGCCAGAACGTCAACGCCTACGGACTCGACCTCGAGACGGACAGAGCCGCCCCGGGAGCGCGTTTCGCCGAGCTGTTGCAGCAACTCGACGCGCTCCCGGGCCTGGACCGCATCCGCTTCATGACGTCGCACCCGAAGGACCTCGGGGACGACCTCATCGCCGCCGTCGCCACCCTGCCGAGCGTGTGCGAGCACGTGCACCTGCCGGTGCAGGCGGGCTCCGACGCGGTGCTCCGCGCCATGCGCCGCGGCTACACGGCGGCCCAGTACCTGGAGCGTGTCCACGCGCTGAGAGAGGCGGTGCCGGAGGTGAGCATCACCACCGACCTCATCGCGGGCTTCCCCGGCGAGACCGACCGGGACTTCGAGAACACCCTCGACCTGGTGCGCGAGGCCGCCTTCGACGGCGCCTTCACCTTCGTGTACTCGGCCCGTCCCGGCACACAGGCGGCGCGGCTCCCCGATCAGGTGCCGCTCGAGCTCCGACGCGAGCGCGTGGAGCGATTGATCGAGCTGACGCAACAGCAGGCGCTGGACGCTCATCGCGCCTGGGTCGGGCGCCGGGTCGAGGTCCTCGTGGAGGGTCGCAGCCGTGACGGCGCCTTGTACCGGGGACGCACCCGTCAGAACGTGACGGTCAATCTCGACGGCGACGCCGACGCCGGTGCTATAGTGACCGTGGAAGTGACCGCAGCGACCTCCACCACGCTGCGCGGCACCACGGTCTGAGCCGGCGAGAAGGAGGCGTCGTCTTGCAAGGCTGCATCTGCCCCCACCCTCCGCTGCTCATCCCCGAGGTGGGGGGGACCACACGTAACAAGGTCGCCGCGACGGTGACGGCGATGGAGAGGCTCGCCGCCTCGGTCGGGGAGCCCGAGACCGTCGTCGTCATCTCTCCACATGCGGACAGCTTCGAGGCGGCCCACGCCGTGAAGACCGCATCCCGGCTTCACGGCGACTTCGGGCGCTTCCGCCATCCGGAGGCCGCCTACAGCTACGACAACGACGTGCACTTCGCCGAGCTGCTCCTGGCCCGGGCCGGTGACCACCGCAGGATCAGCGTCGTACCCGACGACGGCGACGTGCTCGATTGGGGGGTGCTGGTCCCGCTCAGCTTCCTGCACTGCCGGAGTATCGTCAGCCTCTCGGTGGTCGGACCGT
>JAAYBE010000099.1 GCA_012719015.1 Actinomycetota bacterium | reverse complement strand
CCCGAACGGAACGGCCCGCCGACGCGAAGGCGACGGGTGGGCCCTGAGGCCGGACGATGGAGGTGGTCATGAGCACGAGCCTGGTCGCCGTCGCGCTCTGGCCGGCGGTGCTGTACGCCGCCCTCGTGCTCGTCGTGGCGACGGCCATCATCACGCTCTCCTGGGTGCTCGGCGGCCGTCGCGTCCACGGCCCGGAGACAGAGCGTTACGAGTCGGGCATCAAGCCGGCCGGCCCGCTCCCGCGTCGGCTCTCGGTCGACTTCTACCTCGTCGCGCTCCTCTTCGTGGTCTTCGACCTGGAGGCGGTCTTCATCTTCTCCTGGGCGGTCGCGGCACGCCGTCTCGGCTGGCTCGGGTACCTGGAGCTCCTCGTCTTCGTGCTCCTGTTGTTCGCCGGCCTCGTGTATCTCTGGCGGGTCGGCGCGCTTGACTGGGGCGCCGGGGGACGCCTCCGCCGCGTGGAGCGGGGGACGACCGGCGGCGGATCCACCGGGGGGACGGCGTGAAGCCGCCCCGCGGACCGCACCCGTCCCGCACCGCCGCCGCCCTCGAGCGCATGCTCGGCGGGCGGGACGAGATGCTCGACGCGGCCGGCGTCCCCGTGTTCACCTCCAGCCTCGAGCGGCTGATCGCCTGGGGCCGCAAGAACTCCCTGTGGCCGTTCGGGTTCGGGCTCAGCTGCTGCTTCGTCGAGATGGCCACCAGCCTCACGGCCCGTTACGACATCGCCCGTTACGGCGCCGAGGTGCTGCGCATCTCGCCGCGCGAGGCCGACGTGATGATCGTCGCCGGCACCGTGTTCAAGAAGATGGCCCCCGTCGTGGTGCAGCTCCACCGACAGATGATGGAGCCGCGCTGGGTCATCTCGATGGGCTCGTGCGCCAACTCCGGGGGCATGTTCGACGTGTACAGCGTCGTGCAGGGCGTGGACAGCTTCCTGCCCGTGGACGTCTACGTGCAGGGCTGCCCGCCGGCGCCCACGGCGCTCCTGGAGGGCCTGCTCCTGCTGCAGGCCCAGGTGGCCACGGAGAAGCGGCCGCTGAGCTGGGTGGTCGGCAGCCAGAGAGTGGTCAAACCGCGCGGGGCCTCCCTGCGCGACCTGCGCCACGACGACGTCGTGGCCACCGACAAGCTCCGGCCCCCGGACGAGATGTGACGTGAGCGGCGCGAACGACATGTCCGATCGCGGCCCGGCCAGGCCGGGCGCCGGCGCCTCCGCCCCGGCCGGGCCCGTCCAGCCGTGTCAGTGGCCCGCGCGGGAGGCCGGCGGCGAGACGCCGGAGACGCCGGCCGTCATCCGCGAGCTGCGCGAGCGCTTCCCCGACCTGGCGCTCATGGAGCAGCCGACGGCCGACGGGATCCCCACCGCGTGGCTGCCGGCCGAGCGGGCGCTCGAGGTGCTGGGCTACCTGGGGCGCGAGGCCCCGCAGCCCTTCGCCATGCTCTACGACCTGGGCGGCGTCGACGAGCGCGAGCGGCTCCACCGCGAGGGCCTGCCCGAGGCCGCCTTCAGCGTCTTCTACCACCTCGTCTCCTACGGCCGTAACGCCGACCTGCGGCTCAAGGTGGCCCTGCCCGCCGACGGGCCGCGCGTGGACTCGGTGGCCGGCGTCTGGCCCGCCGCCGACTGGTACGAGCGCGAGCTTTGGGAGATGTTCGGCGTGGACGTGGCCGGCCACGACCGTCTGCGTCGACTGATCACCCCGCCGTGGTGGGAGGGCCATCCGCTGCGCAAGGAGCACCCGTCCCGCGGCACCGAGTACGGCCCCTTCGAGCTGCCGGACCAGCTCGTCGACGAGATGCAGGAGCACCTCCGCTTCAAGCCTGAGGAGTGGGGCCTGCCGCGCCCCGAGGACGACCCGACGCTCATGTACCTCAACATCGGCCCGCAGCACGGCGCCACGCACGGGCCGTTCCGCGTCGTGGTGGGCCTCCGCGACGAGGAGATCGTCCACCTCGTGCCCGACATCGGCTACCACCACCGCGGCTCCGAGAAGCTGGCCGAGCGCCAGAGCTGGCACACCTACCTCCCCTACACCGACCGCGTGGACTACCTCGGCGGTGTGACCAACAACCTGCCCTACGTGCTCACGGTCGAGAAGCTCTGCGGGATCGAGGTGCCGGACCGGGCGCAGCTCATCCGCGTGCTGCTCTGCGAGTGCTTCCGCATCGCCAGCCACCTCGTCTTCTACGGCACGTACGCGCAGGACATCGGCGCCCTCTCGCCCGTCTTCTACATGTTCAGGGACCGGGAGATCCTGCTGGACGAGGTGATCGAGCCCATCACCGGGGGGCGCATGCACCCCAACTGGTTCCGCATCGGCGGCGTCGCCGAGGACCTGCCCCGCGGGTGGAGACAGCGCGTGCTGGACTTCTGCGACTATCTGCCGCCGCGGCTCGACGAGTACGAGCGGCTCCTCATGGAGAACAGCGTCGTCAGGGCGCGGATGGTCGACGT
>JAAYBE010000098.1 GCA_012719015.1 Actinomycetota bacterium | reverse complement strand
CGGTTGGTGAGCCCAAGGCCGGCCTGGAACTGCACATAGGGGATCCCGAGACGCGCAGCGAGCCTGCGGCAGGCCCGATGATACAGGCGGAGAGGCTGGTCCAGCTGGCGGCCGATGATCGCCATGTTGCGCGGGAGATCGATGATCACGGGGTGTTGTCCGCGCCTCAGGCTCTCCTTGCAGACGAGTTCCAACACGCGCATGTTGTTCTTCCAGCGCCGGCGGAACTTCGGCCAACGCTGGACCATCCACAAGCGTGCCGCCCGGCGTTTGCGCTGGTCGGTCCAGGTCACGGTGGACGACCTGAGGCCGCGTCGGTCGAGGCCTCGCGATGAGGCGGCCCGGGGAGGAGGCAGGACGACGGGCGGGTCGCTGCGACCGTTGCAGAACCTGCCGGGGTTGACGCCGATGAAGACCACGCCCGTGCCCGCCGGGAGATAGCGGACCAGGCGGCGGTCCTGTGTGAACAGGCGGTGCTTGGAGCCGAGGTTCACGCACCGTACTTCATGACCGCGGAGGCGGGAGACCGCGCGGGACCAGGAGCGGTCGCTGACCGTGCACTCGCGCGCCGAGGAGCCGCCGAGCAGGCAGACCAACGGGTCTGTCGGAGGGTCGGCACGCAGGTCGGCGATGAGCTGCAGCACGCGGACGAAGTCCCCGGGGTAGGTGCTGCGCCCGGCGGCGTCCACGGTGTCCGGGGCAGGGGCGCCTGACGCCGCCGCCGGGACATCGAGCGCGACGGCGCCCAGCACGGCGACGACCAGCACGGCGACCGTGGATGTCAGGAGTCTACTCATCTCGTTGCCCCTGTGCATCTTACGCTCCGCGCGACTCCTGTGCGGCCTCGGGCGACCGGCGGCAGGCCGCAGGCGCCCGATCGGGCGCGCTGGTGCATCCGGTGGACGGCGAGGGGCTGGCCGTCCGGCGGCGCGACGCGTTATCCTGCCGCGAGGGTGTGTCGACCGCCGTGAAGGAGGGGTACGCGTGGGGGGATCTCGTGGCCGGGGCTCTGCTGCGGTGCTTGTCTGTGTGGCGACGGCCGTGCTGGCCCTGTCGGCCGTGGCGAGTCCCGCTGCCGGTGCTCAGGAGTCGGCGGCGGATGTGACCGACGCCGTCTGGGAGGCCGGCGCGGCGGAGGCGCCGCCCGCCGCGGTCGCCGGCATCCCGTTCCGTTTCGCCGTCTACCCGTTCGAGCTGCGCCGTCTCGAGCTGCCCTCGCGGGCGTTCTCCAACAGCCGCGTCGTGCCCAGGGTGGACACCGGGCTGCACGACGCCGAGGGCGTGCGCATGCGCCGGGTCAAGGGCAGGCTCTACGAGTTCCCTCGCGGCCAGGCGAGCTACGGCCTCGAGAACCTCAACGCGTACCGCATCACCGGCGACGCGTTCTTCCTCGAGAGGGCCCTGGCGCAGGCCAGACGGCTGGTCTCCTACCACACGGAGGCCGCCGGGGCGTGGTACTACCCGAACTACCCGTCGCGGCAGCGTCATGGCCGGCCCGGCGAGTACGTCAGGGCTCCGTACTACTCGGCGCTCCCGCAGGGCCGGATCCTCATGTTCCTCTCCCGTCTCGCCGAGATGACGGGGTCGCCGCGATGGCGCGAGGCGGCCGATCACACCTTCCTCGCCTTCCTGCGGCCCGGCCCCTGCAGCGGGCCCTACGTGGTGCGCGTCGACGCCAGAGGCTACTACTGGCTGGAGGAGTGGCCCTGGGCCGGCATGAAGCCGGACGCTACGCTCAACGGTCACAACTCGTCGGCTTTCGGACTGTACGAGTACCACATGGTGACCGGAGACGAACGGGCCGCGGAGCTGTTCAAGGGCGCGGCCACGACCATCCGCCATTATCTTCCGCGGTTCCGGAACCCGGGTTGGATCAGTTGTTACTGCCTGGCGCATCGCCATCCGAACGCGCATTACCACGCCATGCACGTGGGCCAACTGCTCCAGCTCTACAAACTGACCGGCGACCTCGTCTTCGCGCGGGCGGCCGATTCGTTCAGCCGCGATTATCCGCGCCCCGCCGTCAACGGCAGACTGCGGGTCGAGCCTGGCGTCTGCAGGGCGGTCCGCATCGACGCCGCCGGGACGCCCGTCGCGCGCCGCACCGTCACGCTCCGACGCGGAGTCACGTGGCGGACCGACTGCCGCCGCCGGCTGTGGCGCGGCTCGCCCGTCTATCTGCGTGTACGCTCGGGCGGGACGCTGGCGGGGTGGTGGCTGCAGGAGCGTCCGGGCAGGGCCTTCCTGATCGGCACGGCGGCGGCCCGCAGCTATGCTCCGCCGCGCCGGCTGTCCGTCGCCGCGGGGGTGTCCCTTCAGGCTCTCGCGTTCGATGAGAACGGCCGCGTGCGTGCGAGTCGGCGTGTCTCGTCGGCAGACGGCCTGCGCTTCACCGTCAATCGCCGCGCCGTGATCAACGGGTACGACCGCGTCCGGATCAGCGCCGGGGATCTCGAGAGGTTCTGGGTCCGGCTCCGGTCCGGGGTGCGGCTGCATTGACGGCGATTCCTCACATCTGCTTGAAGACCATGATGCTGCCGGAGTAGCAGCAGAGCCACACACTCCGCGTGGGCGCGTCGTACGTGATGCCGATGGGGAGGGCGTTGGTGGCCACGCTACGGACGACCTTCATGTCGCGGGTGCGGACCTGGGTCATGGTGTTCGAGCTGTAGTTGACCACGAAGAGGGAGGCGCCGTCCGGGGCGATGGCCATGCTGCGGGGCTCCGACCCCGTGTGGACCTTGTCGACGACCTTGCCGGTGCGAGGGTCTATCTTGGCGACGTTGCCCTCGTTGTTGAGCGTCGCGTACAGGTACGCGCCGTCGGCGGGCATGCACAGGTGCCGCGGCCCGCTGCCGACGCCGCGGATCCAGGAGACGGAGAAGTCGGTGAGGTCGACCGCGGCGATGTCGAAGCTCCCCATGACGGCCACGTAGGCGGTCCGCGAGTCGGGCGCGACGGCGATGCCGCGCGGGTAGGGGCCGAGGTAGATGTCCTTGACCACCCTGCTCGTGTGGACGTCGATGACGCTCAGCGTGTACGAGCACCAGTTGCTCACCAGCACGTACTTCTGGTCGGGCGTGACGGCGACGAACTTGGGCACCTCGCCGACCTTGATCACCTTGTCCACGGCGAGGTCGGCGAGGCTCACCCGGTACACGTAGCTGCGGGAGGCCTGACCCGGCGAGCAGACGTCGTGGCCCTCCACGAAGCCTGCGCCGTACATCGAGTACTGGGAGACGTAGGCGAAGCGTCCGTCGGGGAGGAAGGCGCACTCGACGGGCGCCCCCCGGACGGTCTCGCCGTGGCCGCGGATACGGTATGCCGCCGCCTCGATGGAATCCGGGATGGTCTCCACGAGCTTGAGGGTCCGGGAGTCGTACACGGTGATCGTGTGCTTGTACATCATGTTCTGCGCGAAGACGTAGCCGGTGCCGGAGCTCACGACCGATTTGGGCGCGAT
>JAAYBE010000097.1 GCA_012719015.1 Actinomycetota bacterium | reverse complement strand
CGGCCGCGGCGGCTGCGATCGCGGCCACCGTGATCCCCACTGCGCCGCTCCCGGAGGATGCGGTCTCCGTCACGGGCTCGACGTTCAGGAAGGTCCAGTGGCTGTCCACGCTGCCGGCGCCGGTCGGCATCTTCACCCACCCGGTCCACCGGCTGGTGTCGTACGCCTCGCGGCCGTGCCGGTAGACGAGAGGGATGTAGGGGCACTCCTCGGCCACGATCTGCTGCATCTGATGGACGAGGACCCTGCGCGCGGCGGGGTCCAGTTCGCTGTCCTGGGCCTCGTAGAGGCGGTCGTACTCTGTGTTCGACCAGCCGACATCGCCCCAGTTGTTGATCTGGTCCGTCGTCAGCACCGAGAGGATGAACCCCGGGTCGTAATCCCCGGCCCATCCCCACACGAACATGTCGAAGTCGGGGTTGAGCTCGTCGTTCTTCGTGGCGTAGACGGAGTCGATCATGGAGCCGGGGTCCATGGCCTGATAGACGATCTTCAGGCCGACGTCCTTGAGATAACCTGCGACCAGCTTGCCGGCGAGAGGCAGCTCCGGTCGCTCGGTGGACGCCCACAGGCGCAGCTTGATCGGCTCTCCCTTGTACTCACGGATGCCGTCGCCGTCCGTGTCCCTGTAGCCGGCCTCGTCGAGGAGCTGTCCGGCCTTCTCCGGGTCGTAGGAGAAAGCCTGGTCCGCGCTCGGCTCCCAGTGGTAGTCGTTGCTCTCGGGCCAATACCGGCTCGCGAGGATGCTCGAGGCCGCCTCGGCAGCGCCGCCGTAGGCGAGCTCGGCGATCTTCTCCCTGTCCACCGCCCACGCGAGCGCATGGCGGAAGGCGGGGTCGCGGACCGCCGGGTGACCGCGCGACGGGCCGAGGTCGTAGCAGTTGAAGCCGATGTCGTCGAAGGCGTCCTCGACGCTGTACGCGGCCGTGAGGCCGGGAGCGTTCTCGAGCCTCTTGAAGGCGGCCTGGGTGACCGGAGCGTACTGGAGCATGCCCGCCTCGAGCTCGGAGGCCATCGTGTCCGGATTCTTGTAGATCACGAACAGGATCTCATCGATCTTGGGCTTGTCGCCCCAGTAGTCGGGGTTGGCCCGCATGCGGAGCCACTCGTCGTGCTTCCACTCGACGACCTGGAACGGACCGGTGCCGATCACCGGCGGATCGTTGGTGAATCTGCGCTCCGCGTCCTCGGGCGAGATCTTCGACCAGATGTGCTCAGGGAGGATCGGCACCCACATCTGCAGCATCGTGGCCTTCGGCTTCTCGGTCGTGAAGACGACCGTGTGATCGCCCTCGGCGACCACGTCGGTGATGCCGCGGGTGTAGCTGTAGTAGGCGCCCATCTCATTGTCGATGACGTATTTGAAGGTGAACACCACGTCCCTGGCGGTGAACGGGGTGCCGTCCTGCCACTTCACGTCGTCACGCAACTCGAACGTCCACGTCTTGCCGTCCGGCGAGTGCGACCAGCTCTTGGCCAAGCCTGGAGCCGCGTCGAGCGTGCCGGCGTCGTACTCGACGAGGCGGTCGTAGTTCAGGTGGTAGACGGCGTACGCCTCGGTCGCCGTGCCGACGAACGGGTTCAGGCTTTCCGGTGAGTAGTTCCAGCCCACGCGGAGGATCTTGGCGCCCTCCCCGGAGGGAGCGGACGGAGAGGCCGCCGTCGAGTCGGTCGGGGCCGTGACGGCCAGGCCGACGAGACAGAGGGCCACACCCAGGACCAGCGCGATCAGTGAGAGACGTCGCATGACAAGTACTCCCCCCTACGGTAGTGCCGCCGGTGACGTGACGACGCTGAGTATTCGGGGCTCAACCCGAGTGACGCAAGGGCGAAGTTGCCACAATGGCAACACCCCGTCGCAGGCCGCGACGGAATCGGGCGATGGACAGACCCGGTCAGCCCGTGCGTTCGGGGATCTCCCAGTCGGCGACGTCCTTCACCAGGTGCGAGATCAGCAGGGTCTCGACCTTGAGCACGCCGTCGAGGTCGCGCAGCTGCTCATTGACGAACGCCACGACCTCGTCCTCATCCACGGCGTTCACCTCGACGCTCACGTGGCGGCTCGAGCACGCCGTGCTCACGTAGGTCACCGGCGGCAGCTTCGCGGCCGCCGCGGCCACCTCCTCCAGCTTCCACGGGACGACCTCGATGACGATGTCGGCCATCACGGGATACCCGACCGCGAACGGGCTGACGACGAACAGCACGACCTGGTTGTCGATCAGGCGTCTGATGCGGTAGCGGACCACGCGGTCGGAGACATCCCCGAGGCGTCGCGCGATCTCGCGCGAGGACATGCGGACGTTCTCCCGCAGACAGGTGATGATCGCGTGGTCGAGCTCGTCGAGG
>JAAYBE010000096.1 GCA_012719015.1 Actinomycetota bacterium | reverse complement strand
TCATCAGCGGCTCGACCGCGCTCACCCGACCCTGGACCCACGGCTCCCACCAGATGCCCAGCGCCTTCTCGAGGTTCATGAAGAACACGCCGTTCGCCATGGCGACGGCCTCGCGCCCCTGGGCCAGCGCACGGGAGATGTCGTAGGCGACGTAGCAGGCCAGCATGATGAGGACCTGGCGGAGTACATCCCAGCCGCCTTCGGGGGCGAGGGAGTACCTGGCGTCGTTGAGTAGGCGGCCCACCGCCGGCCGCAGGCGCGAGTTCACCCTCTTCCACCTCCCGTCGGGTGGACGACACGGGCGGGCGCCCGTATCCGGATAACGATAGCAGAGCCGCGCGGCGACAGGCAAGTGACGACGACGCGGTCGGGACGACGACCCGGGGCACGGTCCGCCGCGCCGGAGACTGGTGGGCCGTGAAGGATTCGAACCTTCGACCTTGGGATTAAGAGTCCCCTGCTCTACCAGCTAAGCTAACGGCCCACTCGGCACACGGGGCTCGCCCCGCATGCGACGCGGTATGGTACCAGCCGACCGCGGCGTTGCCAAGCTGCGGCGCCGGCGTCGTGGCCCGGGGCCGGCGCCCGCCGGCGCCGTCAGGCGCCGAAGATGTGCCGGCCGACGACCTCGTAGCCCTCGTCGGCCATGACCGTCTCGATCGAGTCCAGGCTCACGGCGGCGGCGTCGAAGTCCACCGAGACGGTCTTCTCGGCCACGTCGACCTCCACGTGCGCCACGCCCGCCATGCCGGACACCGCCTTCTCGATGGCCATCTTGCAGTGGTTGCAGGACACGGCCGGTGCGTTGAGCACCGCATGCGTCTCAGCCATGATCGTTCCTTCCTGCCGGGGCCGGAGACCCGAGCTCCTCGAGCTTGAAGGTCGCCGACCGTCCCTCGCCGAGGTCGACGGTGACGCCGTCGAGCGGGGCGAGCAAGTCCGTGACCTTTCCTTCCCCGGCCGGGGTGCGGACTACCGTCCCCCGCTTGGGCGCCCGCTTGCGGAACGACACGTACACCTGGTGCTCGTACTTGAGACAGCACATCAGCCGGCCGCAGCAGCCTGAGATCTTGGTGGGATTGAGCGGCAGGTCCTGGTCCTTGGCCATGCGTATGGAGACGGGGTCCTGGTCGCCGGCGAACGTGGCGCAACAGAGGCTGCGGCCGCAGGGTCCGTAGCCGCCGACGATGCGCGATTCGTCGCGGGCGCTGACCTGTTTGAGCTCGACGCGCCGGCCCAGCCTCTCCGCGAGCCTGCTCTGGAGCTCGCGGGTGTCGGTGCGCTCCTCGGCGTAGAAGGTGATCCCGAGCCTCGTGTCGTCGAACGCCTGCCGCGCCTCGACGATCTTGACGTCGAGCCCGAGTTCCCGGGCCAGCCGGCGACCCTCGCGCTTGGCCTCCACTTCGACCTCGCGATGCGAGGAGATCGTCTCGAGGTCGGCCGGGGTGGCCTTGCGCAGGACCTTGCGCAGGCCGCGCGGGGCATCCTCCTCGCCGACCTCGCCGGGTCCCCTGACCACCCTGCCGTAATCGGCGCCGCGCGCGGTGTCGACCACCACGCCGTCGCCGGGCGCCAGGTCCAGGCGGCCGGCGTTGAAGTCGAAGACCTTGCCGCCGCCGCGGAACACGACGCTGCAGATCCTAGGCACTGACGGAGACCTCCTCGAAGCGCGCGAACATGGCCAGCAACGCGAGCGTGTGGTCGATGTTCAGCCTCATGTTCCAGCGCGTCCTTCCGGCGATGCCGAGCAGGCGCGCGTAGTGGTCCGGCGCCGCCGCGGCGGCCGCGACGAGCACATCGCGGCGGTCGTTGTTCCAGAGTACATCGTCCGCCCCGGAGGCGACCACCCAGAGGTCGCGCACCCAGGAGATGAGCAGGTCCAGCGCGTCGAGGGCGGCGAGCCGCTGGCGACGCCGCTTCACTCTCCTGGCGCGCTCCTCGGCTCGCTTCAGATACCACTCCAGCTCGCGCTTGTCCTCGAACTGCCCCTCGAGCTCCTCACGGCGCCGGACGAGGTCCTCCTCGACCTGCGCGGCGATCTCCGCCTGCTCGCGGCCCAGCACCCCGACGAAGGCGGCGCCCGGGTCCGGACCGTCGCCAGGCCGGAGGCCGGCGACCAGCGCCGCCGCGTGACGCAGGTACTCGTCGCGACGACGCGGGCCGGCGGCGTCCAGGGCGAGGCGCCGGGCGCGCTCCACCGACCCACGCGAGAGGCGGGCGAGCGCCTCCGCGATGCCCGCATCCATGTGATGTCGCGCGACCAGGAACGCCGCGAGCTCACGGTCGCTGACCGGGTGGAACTCCACGACCTGGCAGCGTGAGACGATCGTCGGGAGCACCTTCTCGAGGTCGTCCGTCGCCAGGATGAAGACGACGTCGGAGGGCGGCTCCTCGAGGCTCTTCAGGAACCGGTTGGCCGGCTCCACGCCGAGGTGCTCGACCTCCGGGATGACCCACACGCGCCGCGCGGCCAGGAACGGCCTGAGGCTGAGCTCGCTGCGCACGGCCTCGATCTGCTCGACGCGGTAGACGTCGCCCTCCCTCTCCAGAAGATG
>JAAYBE010000095.1 GCA_012719015.1 Actinomycetota bacterium | reverse complement strand
ACGAGGTCGCGGCGGCGCTCACACTGACCCACTTCGCCGCCGTGACCGCCGTGCAGCGCCACGCCGGCGAGCTCGCGCACCTGTACACGCCGACCGGCAGGCAGACGGTCGCGCGCGGCCGCGACCTGACCGCCTGCCGGCTCGTTGTGGGGACCGGCGGCGCGCTCACGCGGCTGCCCGGCGCGGAGGCGGCGTTGGCCGACGCGCGCGCGAGGGGCGGCGGCGAGCGCCTGCTGCCGCCGCCCGACGCCCGCGTGGTCCTCGACCGCGACTACGTGTTCGCCTGTTGCGGCGCGTTGCTGCAGCGCTTCGCGCCGCCGGCCGTCACGGCGCTGCTCCGCGCCAGCATCCGGGTCTGACGCGGGCGTGCCGCCGGCGCGCCCGCGTCCCCCGCGTCAGGCGTCCTTGTGGTACTTGAACGAGACCTTCACTTTGGCGCGGTAGGCCACGACCTTGTTCTCGACGATGTGCATGTCGAGCTGGACGACCTCGGCGACGCGCAGGTCGTCCAGGCTGTCGGCGGCCTCCTCGACCGCGCTCTTGGCCGCCTCCTCCCACGACGTGTCGCTGGTGCCGATGATCTCGATGACCTTGTAGACACTGCCTGCCACGGCTCCTCCCTCCACGCGACTGTCCTTGCCCGTCCAGAGTATCTGAAGTAGGGTCAGTTCCATAGGGTCGACAGTACGCGTCGTCGCAGCCGTCGCGCCGGCGCACGGGTGCCCGTCCGGGTGGAGGATATGGGGATCCGATCGCCCAACGCCGTTGCCGGACGGACGACGGGGTCTCCGCCGTCCGCACCGTGCGCTATCCGTTCCCGGCGCCGGCCTACGTCTCGTCAGAGACGGTCAGCGTTTCGGGACCGGCCTCGTCCGACCTCAATGCCCGCTTGCAGCGCGTCCGGTACCGACGCGCGCCGACCGCCGGTCCGGCGGGGCGGACGGGGCCCCCCGTGCGGGGACGACCGTCCTGTCCGGCAACGACACTGAGGGGGAGAGACATGCGACACCTGAAAGGACGGGGAGCGCGCACGCTCGTGGCGCCGCTCCTCGTCGTCCTGTTCGCCCTGGTGCTGGCCGCCCCGGCGTTCGCCCTCGACCCGCCGTGGAACGCGCAGCCCATCTCGCACGGGCTCGGACCGACGTACGGCGAAGCGTGGCCTGCGGGCTCGCTCGAGGGGGAGGCTGTCGCCACCATGCAGGGCGATCCCTTGGCGCTGATGCCGTGGGCGGCGGTGCCGACCCTGCTGGCGCAGTTCCAGGCCGAGGCCGCCGCCGCCGGCGTCCCCGCCCGCATGACCTACTCGGTCCTGGGGCAGTCGGCCGACGGCCGCGACATCTATGAGGTCGTGATCAACGCGCTGGAGACGCCGAACCAAAGACGCGACTACGAGCGCTGGCGGGAGCTCCGCAGCTTGATGCTGAGCGACCCGGTCGAGGCGCAGGCGCGCCTCGCCTCGTACGGCGACGACGTGAAGATGTGCGCCTACCAGTCGCACATCCACGGTCGTGAGTACGAGGCCGTCGACGCCAACATGCAGGTCATCCGCGACCTGACGGTCACGCCGCGCGGCACGAATCCCGTGGTCGACAAGATCCTCGACAACGAGATCGTCGTCGTCCTGATGGACAACAACCCCGACGGACGCGTGAGAGGGACGCGCGGCAACGTCACCGGGATGGACCCCAACCGCGACTTCTTCGTGCAGTCGCAGCCCGAGCAGCAGATCGCCGTGGACCTCATGCACCGCTGGCTGCCGACGGGCTTCATCGAGGGCCACGGGTACGTCAACCCGACGCTCATCGACGGCTGCACCCTGCCGCACAACCCCGGCGTCGACCCCACCTTCTATCACTGGAACGTGCAGCGGATCGAGCAGAACCGCGCCGACTTCGCGGCCACCGAGGTGCCGGGCCTCGCGTCGATCGTCTCGCCCATCCGTGACTGGAACGAGATGGGCAGGACGGACGTCCGCACCTACACGGTCGCAGAGGCGACCCAGACCGGTACCACGGTGACGATCACGACCGCCGAGGACACCATCCTGGCTCCCGAGTACATGGTCGTCATCGCCGGGGTGCCGGAGGCCGGATACAACGGCACCTTCATGGTCGACGAGGTCATCTCGCCGACGCAGTTCACTTACACCACCCCGACCAATGGACTGGCCGACTCGACGGGCGGCACTGTGGCGCTTCCGCCGCAGCCCAACCTCGCCCAGACCTGGGACGACTGGCCGCCCTATTACGGGCAGTCCTACTCGGCCCTCCTCGGCGGGCCGGACGGATCGACCGTCGAGATGACCAACGCGCACGGGAGGCTGGTCGCCAAGCAGGCCCAGTACATCGCCTTCTACTCCTCGAACAACTTCTGGGTGGACCACAAGGCGGCCATGCTGCGCGACCATGTGGGGACCTTCGTCCGGGGGGTCACCGCCGCGCTGCCCAACCCCAGCGCGTTCGACGATGACCCAGTGCTCTCGAGCCGCTTCTTCACCGACAGGTGGCAGAACTACGCAAAGCGCTACCCGCTCGCCTACATCATTCCGCGAGGGGCGCCACAGCGTAGTGAAGTCGAGGCGAACAACCTCGTCGACTGGCTGCTGCACAACGGCGTACAGGTCAATGAGGCGGTCGAGGACTTCGAGTGGGACGGCACCACGTATCCGGCCGGCTCCTACGTGGTGTGGATGGCCCAGCCGATGCGCGGCATCGCGTGGAACGCCCTCGCCGCCGGGGTGGACCTCTCCAACAGCAACATCCGCACTCTCTACGCCTCGCCGGGCGCTTGGAGCCATGGGTTGAGCTGGGGCGCCGACGTGGTGGAGGTGCCCGAGGGCGACAGCACCTTCGTCCCGGACGCGGAGCCGGTCGACGAGCCGAGCCCGGCCTCCGGCGGCGTGCGCGGCGGCGTGAACGCGCCGGCCCAGTGGTACAGCGTCGCGCTCAAGGGCGTCCACGAGTACCCGGTCATCCGCAGTCTGCTCAAACAGGGCGTCGAGGCCCGACTGGCCGAGGCTCCCTTCGAGAGCGCCTCGGGCGGCACCATGCCCGCGGGCTCGCTCATCTTCCCGGCCGGGGCGAAGCACCTGCTCGACGCGGCCGGTCGTGACGGCGGCGTCTGGTTCGAGCGCAGCGTGGGGGCGGCCATGCCGCCGACGACCTGCGTCTCCAGGCCGCCCCGGATCGCCTACCTGGTGACGGCGGTGCCCGCCACGCAGTCGGAGACCACGGTCGTGCTCGACTCCGTGTTCGGCTTCGACGAGACGGGCGCGCAGCAGCCGGTCCACAGGCTGGTGACGGACTCCGACTGGGACTACGTCGCGACGCAGGATTCGGATGGCCCCAAGGGGTTGAACAACCCCGACATCAGGGACCCGCTGAAGGACTACGACGTCATCTACACGACGCTCACCGCCTGGCCCAACGCCGCCAACTACCCGCTCGCGCGCGAACGTCTTGAGGCGTTCTTCGAGCGGGGCGGCGGATTCATGACCCAGAACGTCACCTCGGCCGGCTTCCTCGCGGGAGCGCCGAGCCCGCTGGTGCGGGGCACGCTCACAAGGACCCAGAGCAACGCCTACGGCGGCATCGCCTTCGTCGACAACGTCGGCCACGTGACGAGCCCCGTCACGGGCTCGCGTCCGGTCAGCGACGCCCTGTTCCTGCCGCAGCACGTCGTCTGGTTCTCGAGCCTCCCTGAGGGCGCGGTCGTGGATCAGCGTTTCCCAGCCAGCATCACCTCCTGGGGTGCGGAGAACGGCTTCGTGGCCGGTCTGTGGAACAACCGGGCGGCCGGCGCCGACAGCGGTCCCGTGCTGATCCACGGGGACACGACGCTCGGCGGCCGCTACATGTTCTTCGCCACCAACGCGTTCTCACGCGCCGACGGACAGCGCCAGTGGCTGCACTTCCTGCAGTCGGCACTGTGGTCGAACCTCACCGACGACGTCGCGAAAGAGGAGGTCACCGTCACCGCGACGGCCGACGACAAGGTCTACGACGGCACCAGGGCGGCGACCGTCACCCTGTCCAGCGACGACATCGCCGCGGACGACGACGTGACGATCGGCTACGCGAGCGCCCGGTTCGACAGCAAGGATGTCGGCACCGGCAAGACGGTCACCGTCACGGGCATCTCGCTCAGCGGCGCCGACGCCGGCAAGTACGCCCTGACCGGCCAGACCGCCACGGCCACGGCAGACGTCACCCCGGCCGCGCTGACCATCACGGCCGACGACCAGGCCAAACCGTTCGGGACGGTGTTCTCGTTCGCGGGGACCGAGTTCGAGGCCGCCGGCCTCGTCGCCGGCGACGGGGTGAGCCTGGTGGTCCTGACGAGCGGCGGTGCCGCGGCAGGCGCGCTGCCCGGCGCGTACGCCATCACGCCCAGTGCGGCCATCGGGAACGGGCTCGCCAACTACGACGTCACGTACGTGGACGGCACCATGACCGTCGGTGACAAGCTGAGCGTGGGTCCGTTCGCCAAGCCGCTGCGCAAGGCCGACCCACGCCGCTTCCGCCGCGGCGCCACCATCCGCGTGGCCTTCAAGGTGAAGAACGTCGCCGGCGGTGCTGTGACGACGACGAGACCGACCCTCAAGCTGACACGTGGGGGCAAGGTCGTGATCGCCGCCGCCGCGGTCAAGTACCAGAAGGCGAGCAAGCTCTACGTCTACAACCTCAAGACCAGAGCCTCCTGGAAGCTCGCCACGTACAAGGTCTCGGTCAGTCTGGGGGCAGGTGCCACCGGACGCAGCGTGACCTTCAAGCTGATCAGGTAGGACCGCAGACAGGAGGATGCGGGACGTCGGGGCCCCGCCGGCCGTTCGGGTCCGGCGGGGCCCCTTCCGTACGCCGCGTCCCGGGGCCGGCCGTGTCGCATCGGCCGGCCCCGGGACGACGATCAGGGGCCTGTCTCCGGTCCGTCGACCGGGGCGGCGACGACCACCACCCGTTTGTCGCCGGAGTGGCGCGGGACACAGGTGTAGAGCGTGAGGCGCGCCGTGCGGCCGCAACGGAGCACGGCGTCGTCGTCCGGAAGGGCTGTCTTGACCTCGGTCACGGCGTAGATGTGGCGTGTCCGCTTCCAGAAGACGACGATCTCGTCGCCCGCGTCCAGACGACCGAGGAGCAGGAACGCACCCTCCAGACGGTGTCCCGCCAGTACGGTGTTGCCCCGGGTCGCGGGGGTGGCTCCGTTGGGCTGGTGCCAGATGCCGGCGCGCAGGGTGTCGCTGCCCGCCCCCTCATGGATCGGGGCATCGCCGGGCCACGTCGTCGCCCGAGCTCTCCACCCCGATGCGGAAGCCCGTCGTGCGACCGTGTTCCACGGTGGCGTCTGGGGCGAGGTCGACCGTCATCCCTGGGTGCGGCGCGTCGTCGAAGTCCAGGGACACCGGATTGGTCTCGAAGTCGCTTGCGAAGCTGGTCGCGCTGGGAGGGCTGGGCGCGGAGTGCACGACGCTGAGGAGGACGTGCCTCCCCAGCGCCGGCGGCAGTCGGCGAGAGTACGCTGTGGACAGTCGCAGGTGGCTCCACTACGGTGATCGTGTCGTCCTCCCGTATGGAGGCCGGGTGCCGCCATTCGCATGCACGTCGTCGACGCGCCCGCCAAAGCCGACGCTTGCGCGTGCGGCGGTCGGGCATATACTTTGGTGCATACGTCTTATGCAGGGGGGGTCGTGCCCGCGAGAGCCACCGTCACCGTCGACCTGGGCAAGGTGCGCGCCAACGCGCGGACCGTCGTCGATCATCTGCCCGGCATCTCCGTGGTGGCCGTGACCAAGGTCACGTGCGGCTCGCCGCAGGTGGCCCGGGCCATGCTTGCCGGTGGCGCCCGGGCGGTCGGCGAGTCGAGACTGGAGAACGCCGAGCGCCTGCGGGACGCCGGCATCACGGCGCCGGTGTGGCTGCTGCGCGCGCCGCCTCCGGGCCTGGCCGGCGAGACGGTCCAGCTCGCCGACGTCTCCCTCCAGAGCGAGCTCGAGACGGTGGTCGCGCTCGAGAACGCCGCCGCGGCGGCGGGACGCCGGCACGCCGTGGTCGCCATGGTCGACCTCGGCGACCTGCGCGAGGGGATGATGCCCTCCGCGCTGCCCGCCTTCCTCGAGCGCGTCAACGCGATGGACCATGTCGACGTCGCCGGCATCGGGGTCAACCTGACCTGCTACGGCGCGATCGTGCCCGACGAGGACAACATGGGCCGGCTGGCCGAGCTGGCGGCGCAGAGCGAGCGGCAGCTCGGCCGCCCGCTGCTCGTGTCGGGCGGCAACTCCGGGGCCGTCGCCATGGTGGTCTCGGGACGCATGCCGGCGGCGGTCGACAACCTCCGCATCGGCGAGACCATCCTGCTCGGCGTCGACGTGCTGACGCGCGAGCCCACGCTCGGCCTGCACACCGACGCCTTCACCGTCGCCGCGCCGGTCGTCGAGTGTCTCGTCAAACCCTCGCTGCCGCGGGGCACGAGCGCCCAGGACGCCTTCGGCAGCTCGCCGACCTTCGTCGACCGGGGAGAGAGGCGCCGCGCGATCTGCGCCCTCGGCCGTCAGGACGCGCCGCCCGAGGGCCTCGTCCCGGTCGACTCCCGCGTCGGGGTCCTGGGCGCGTCCAGCGACCACCTCATCCTCGACGTCGAGGCCCTCGACCGGCCGCCCCGGCTCGGCGAGGCGATCGAGTTCGTCCCCAACTACGCGGCGACGCTGCAGCTCTTCACGTCGCCGTACGTCACCAAGGTGTTCACTCCGCCGGCCTGACACGAGGATCGTGGCGCGGAAGGACCTGCAACCACAGGAGTAAGCATGGCAGAGAGGACCAGAGTGCTGATCATGGGGGCCGCCGGACGCGACTTCCACAACTTCAACACGTACTTCCGCGAGGACGAGAAGTACGAGGTCGTGGCGTTCACGGCCACGCAGATCCCGTACATCGAGGACCGCAAGTACCCGGCCGAGCTGGCCGGCAGGCTGTATCCGGAGGGCATCCCGATCCGGGACGAGTCCGAGATGCCCGAGCTGGTCAAGAAGCACGGGGTCGAGCAGGTCGTGTTCGCCTATTCGGACGTGCCGTACGAGTACGTGATGCATCGCTCCGCGCTCGCCAACGCCCTCGGGGCCGACTTCCGGCTGCTCGGCCCCGACCACGTGATGGTCGAGAGCACCAAGCCGGTGATCGCCGTCTGCGCCGTCCGCACCGGAGCGGGGAAGAGCCAGACCACGCGCAAGATCCAGGTGCTGCTGCGGGAGGCCGGCAAGAAGGTGGTCAGCATCCGCCATCCCATGCCGTACGGCGACCTCGTCAAGCAGCGTGTGCAGCGCTACGCCACGGTCGAGGACCTCGCCAGGTACGAGTGCACCATCGAGGAGATGGAGGAGTACGAGCCGCACGTCAAGGCCGGCAACGTGATCTACGCCGGCGTCGACTACGAGGCCATCCTGCGCGAGGCCGAGAAGGAGGCCGACGTCATCCTCTGGGACGGCGGCAACAACGACTTCAGCTTCTACAAGACCGACCTGTACATCACCGTCGCCGACCCGCACCGCCCCGGCGACGGCCTTGTCTACTACCCCGGCGAGGTCAACCTGCGGCTCGCCGACGTCGTCGTGCTCAACAAGATCGACACCGCCGACCGCGCCGGCATCGAGGCCGAGCTCGAGGCGGTCCGCTCGGTCAACCCCGACGCCCAGGTGATCATGGCCGCCTCGCCGGTCACGGTCGACGACCCGGCGGCCGTGAAGGGCAAGCGCGTGCTGGTCGT
>JAAYBE010000094.1 GCA_012719015.1 Actinomycetota bacterium | reverse complement strand
GGCCCTGGCTCTTCCGGGTGGCGACCAACGCCTGTCTCAACCGGCTGCGCAGCCGGCGCACGACGGAGCCCGCCGAAGCCGATCAGGTCGCCGCGGTGGACGACCCCTTCGAGCGCGCCCGCACCGCGAGCCTCATAGAGGCCAGCCTGGCGAACGTCAACGAACGTTACCGGGCGACGCTCGTCCTGAAAGACCTGCAGGGACTGGAGACCCGCGAACTGGCGGAGGTGCTGGAGGTGTCGCGCCCCGCCGCGGACGTACTCGTCCACAGGGCGCGGGCGGCCTTCCGGCGGGCGTTCGTCGCCCTGGCCGGCGAGGACGCCGTCGTGCCGGCCAGCCTCGTCCTGGCCCTGCCGGCGCTCCCCGTGCCGGCCACGCTGCAGGCGCTGCCGCTCCCGCTGCCGGCGGGTCCGCCGTCCGTGCTCGACCCGTCGGCGGCGGGACACCCGGCGCCCATCTCCGCCGGGCCGCTGGCGGCAGCCACAGGGGGCGGAGCAGCCGCAGCGGCCCCGGCCGGCGGCCTCCTCGCCAAGATCGGCGCTGCGGCCACGACCAAGGCGGCGGTGGTCGCCGCCGGAGCCGCACTGGCGGCCGGCGGCGGCACCGCCGCGATCAAGCTGGCCGGAGACGCGCATCACGCTCCGGCCGGTTCCTCGGATCGTGCGGCTCTCACCCACCATGCCTCGTCCGGGCGCCACGCAGGAGATGCGAGGACCGGCGACTGGAGCCGGCACCGCCACGCGATCGCGGCGCACGCGGGCGACGGGCACGCGGGGGAGAAGGGCGATCATCCCCGTGAGTCCGGACGTCATTCGAGCCCGGAGACGCACCGGGACCACACCGGTCGCTCTGCCGCCGCCGCCCACGACGCGGAGCCTCGACACACGAAGCCCCGGGACTCCGGCCACCACACCGCTCCGAGCCCCGGCAAGGCCGGCTCACGCGCCTCCGGGTCGCACGACGGAGACCACCGCGACGGCGACGACGGACACTGACCGGATCGGATCGGGAGGACGCCGGCGCCGGCGGGGACGCGAGGGGCGCGCCGCCTCGCGGTTTGACCGCGGGGCCGGCGGGAAGTAGTCTCGTGGCCCGTTGGGGAGTAGCCGGCTCGTCCGCCGAGGGCGAGTGGCGTGGTCGTCATCACGGGCCCGCGGGCCCCGGCCACGCCGGCGAACGGCAAGACCTTCGGCACTGGGCGTGCCGGAGGTCTTTTTGCTTGCCGGCGAGACAGACGACGTGAGGAGCGGCGTGTGACCGGCGAGAGCGAGGCACTGCACTGGATCGTCTTCTTCTCGGTGGTGGCGGCCGCCCTCGCCGTCGATCTTGGGTTCGTCGGACGCAAGGACGGGGTGGTGAGCACGCGCACGGCCTACGCCTGGAGCGCCGTCTGGGTCTCCCTGGGCTTGGGTTTCTCGGGGCTCGTCTACCTGTGGTACGGAGGCGAGGCGGCGCAGCAGTACCTCGCCGGCTACCTCATCGAGGAGTCCCTCAGCATCGACAACCTCTTCGTCTTCCTGCTCGTCTTCGGCTCGCTCGGCATCGCGCTCAACCACCAGCGCAAGGTACTCTTCTGGGGCATCCTGGGGGCGATCGTGATGCGCGGCGGCTTCATCGTCGCCGGGGTCGGCCTCATCACCCGTTTCGAGTGGATCGTCTACTTCTTCGGGGCGTTGCTCGTGTACACCGCCTACCGGCTGGTGCGCTCCCACGGCGTGCACGTCGATCCCGAGAAGAACCCCATGGTCCGCTTCGCGCGACGGCTCTTCCCCGTCGCCGCCGACTACCGCGGCCACAACTTCCACGTCCGCCGCGCCGGCAAGGTCTTCATCACGCCCCTGGCGATCGCCCTGGTCGCGGTCGAGTCGGCGGATATCGTGTTCGCTGTCGACTCCGTGCCGGCGGTGCTGGCGATCTCGAACATCACCTTCGTCGTCTTCACGAGCAACATCGCCGCGATCCTCGGGCTGCGTTCGCTGTACTTCGCCCTGGCCGGCAGCCTGCAGCGGTTCGAGTACCTCAGCTGGGGACTCGCCGTCGTGCTCGCGTTCGTCGGCGTCAAGATGCTGATCAGCCACTGGGTGCACATCCCGATCCTCGTCTCGCTGGGAGTGATCGTCGTCGCGGTCGGCGCGGCCGTGATCGTGTCACTGCTGCTGACGCGCGGGGCCGGACCGGACGCGGAGGCGCGGGAAGCTGCCGGTCGTGAGGACCTGGCCACGGGAGAAGCGGAGGAGACGCCTGCCGTGGTGGGCGGATCGCGGCAGGACCCCGAGACGGCCGGTCGCGAGATCGTCTGACACCCGAGAACGCGTGCAGGCGAGTCGCCGTGGGTATCATCTGAACATGTATTCATATGTTCAGGAGGACTGACCGCGATGTCGGGCCGCGTACGACAGGCGCCGCCGCGGGATGCGATCGTCTGCGGCCGCCGTGGGGAGGGCGCCCTCGGGCACTGTGACGTGCACGCCGTCGACCCTGCGCGCGTGGTCGCGGTGCGGGCGCGGCTGGTCCCGCTCGACGTCGCGGGCCGGATGGCCGCGCTGTTCAAAGTGCTGGCCGACCAGAGCCGTTGTCGTCTGATGGCGGCGATCATCGAGGCGGGCGAGCTCTGCGTCTGCGATCTCGCCGCGACCGTGGGGATGAGCGAAAGCAACGTGAGCCATCACCTGCGCGTCCTGCGTGCCCACGGTCTCGTCCGCGCGCGACGCGCCGGCAAGATGGTCTTCTACTCCCCCGACGACGCCCACGTCCGCGTCCTGCTGGAGATCACCCGCGAACACGTGCAGCACGGAGAAGGACGATCCCGGGGAGGGCGGGCATGAGCGTCAGGACGATCGAGCTGTCGCTGCTCCTGCCCCGCGCCGCCGAGTGCGGCGGCTGTGTGCACGAAGTCGGCCGCGAGCTGCTCCGCCTCGACGGGATCCACGACACCCGTGCGGATGTCGCCCGCGGGCTCATCGACGTGAGCTTCGACGAGACGGCGCTGACCGGCACCGACGTCGAGACCTTCGCCCGTCGCGCCGGCGCCCAGGCGCACTGCGAGGATCACTGCCCGGTCGCCGTGCATGAGCACGGACCACTCGACCTCCACCGGCCGCTCCCGGGCGAGGACGGCGAGGAGCGACGCGTCCTGCACGTGACCGGCATGGACTGCGCCGACTGCGCCGTGAAGCTGCAGGGGGCTCTGCGCCGCGAGCAGGGCGTGCGCAGCGCCGACGTCAACTTCGGGGCCGCGACCCTGGCCATCGCGATCGACCCGCGGGTGACGGCGCTGCCCGACGTGTACCGCGCCGTTCGCCGCCTCGGCTACGACACGGTCGAGCGGCGCACGGAGCAGGGACCACGCGCGAGTGCGGCGGGAGCGCGGGCGGGACGCGGGTTCTGGCTCTCGGAGCCCCGCGCCGTCGCCACGATCGTCTCCGGAGTCTTCACCGCAGCCGGCTTCGGCGCGAGCTTCGCACTCCCCGCGGCGGCCCCCTGGCTGTTCGCCGCCGCCGCCGTCAGCGGCGCCGTCCACGTGGTCCGTGCGGCCCTCTTCAGCCTGCGTAGCCGCCAGGTCGACATGAACGTCCTCATGACGCTGGCCATGATCGGAGCGGCAGCCATCGGCCAGTGGGCCGAGGCAGCGCTCGTCGCCTTCCTCTTCAGTCTCGGCAACGTGCTGCAGGCCGCCACTCTCGAGCGCACACGGCGCGCCGTCGGCGCACTCATGACACTCGCTCCACCGACGGCGACCGTGCTGCGTCCGTGCCCCGGCGACGGGAAGCTCGAGGAGACCGTGGTCGACATCGCCGCCCTCGTCCCGGGGGACGTCGCCGTGATCCGTCCCGGCGAGCGCGCTCCGGTCGACGGCGTGGTGGTCGACGGCACGGCCGCCGCCGACCAGGCGCCGGTGACTGGGGAGTCCACGCCCGTGGCCAAGGGGCCCGGCGACCACGTGTTCGCCGGCTCGATCGTCGAGGGCGGCACGCTGCGCGTGCGCGCCACCGCCGCCGCCTCGGATACGACGATCGCCAAGATCGTCCACATGGTCGAGGAGGCGCAAGCGCAGCGCGCGCCCGCCGAGAGCATCGTCGACCGCTTCGCGAGCCGGTACACCCCGGTCGTGGTGAGCCTCGCCGCGGCGGTCGCCTTCCTGCCGCCGCTCCTCGGCGCCTCTTTCGGCGTCTGGTTCTACCGCGGGCTCGCCTTGCTCATCATCAGCTGTCCCTGTTCGCTCGTCATCTCGACCCCGGTCAGCATCCTCGCCGCGCTCTCCCGCGCGACGAAGAACGGCGTGCTGATCAAGGGTGGGGCGTACCTTGAGCAGATGGCGGGGCTGGAGGCCGTCGCGTTCGACAAGACCGGCACCCTGACGGAGGGCAGGCCGCGGGTCACCGACGTCGTGGCGCTGGGGGAAACCTCCGAGGAGCGCCTGCTGACGGTGGCGGCGGCGCTCGAGCGCTACAGTGAGCACCCGCTGGCACGTGCCATCAGCCGGCACGCGGATGAGATGGGCGTCCGCGGTCCCGGTGAAGAAACGGCGACGCAGCCCGACGTGACACGGTTCCGCGCCGTCCCGGGACGTGGCGTACGGGCCGAGATCGACGGCCGGCTGCACTTCGTGGGCCGGCCGCAGCTCCTCGGCCGGCACGCTGACGACCCCGAGCTGACCGCTGTGGTGGAGCGCCTCGAGCGCGAAGGGAAGACGACCGTCGTGGCCGGCGGAGAGGACGGCGCGCTGGGCGTGATCGCCGTGAGCGACCCGCTCCGCCCCGGGGCCCGTGAGGCGCTGACGGAGCTGCGCGCGCTGGGCGTCTCCCACCTCGCCCTGCTCACCGGCGACAACCCGGAGACGGCGGCTGCGGTCGCCGGTCAGGTCGGCATCACCGACGTGCGCGCCGGCCTCCTGCCGGCCGAGAAGGTCGACGCCGTCGTCGAGCTGCGCGACCGCGTCGGGGCGGTCGCGATGGTCGGCGACGGCGTCAACGACGCGCCCGCACTGGCGGCGGCGTCTCTCGGCATCGCCATGGGCGCCGCCGGCACGGACGCCGCCCTCGAGACCGCCGACATCGCCCTGATGGGCGACGACCTCGAGGCGGTGCCGGAGACGGTCCGCCTCGCCCGCCGCGCCAATCGTGTCATCTGGCAGAACATCGTCTTCTCGATCGTCGTGAAGGCGGTGTTCCTCGTCCTCGCGCCGCTCGGGCTGATCAGCCTCTGGCTGGCCGTCTTCGCCGACATGGGGACCTCCCTCCTCGTGACGGGGAACGGGCTGCGCCTGCAGCGTCGCTGATGGAGGGACCATGTCCGTGACGATCTACACCGAGCCGGGTTGTCCGTACTGCGCGGCCGCCAAGCAGGACCTCGAGGCCCGCGGCATCGAGTACGTCGAGATCGACGTGTACACGACCCCCGGCGCCCGCGAGCGCCTCGCGGAGATCACCGGCGGCATGACCGTCGTCCCTGTGCTCGTGGAGGAGACCGGCGAGGTGCGCGTCGCCGCCGGTGGGGGCTGAGGCATCTGACGGGCGCGCGTGGCGCGCCCCGCTCCGTCAGCCCTGCCGCTGTGTCGGCAGGCCGGCCCTTCTCCAGGCCAGGAGACCGCCGTGCACGTCGGTCACATCCGTGAACCCCATTTGGACGAGACGCCTGGCCTGCCGCACGCTGCGGTGGCCGCTGAGGCAGATCACGAGGATCTCCTCGTCACGCCGCAGCCCCGTCCGGTCCTCTTTGATGAGCCGAGGCGGGACGTTCACGGCGCCTCGCGGACGCCCTGCGTACGCGAACTCACGCGGAGACCGCACGTCGACCAGGGTGGCTCCACGTTTGGTCCGCGCGTACGCCTGACCCACGTCGACCGTCGGCACTGCGACGGCCGCGCCTCCCCGCGACCTGCCTCGGAAGGGCCACATCACGAGCGGCGCTCAGACGGCGGCGCCGTCGCGCTGCGGCTCCTCCACGAGTGCGTCGTAGAGCACCTCGAACGGCCCGCCGGTCAGGATCGACTGCAGGGTGCCGTAGATCCGGCGCACCTGCGCGCCCTGGTAGAACGCGTCGTGAGCCTCGAGCGACGTCCACTCGGTCTCGAACACGAAGTGGATCTCCCCGAGGCCGGCCTCGCGCCCTTCGCCACACAGGGCGCTGCCCAGCGGCGACATGCCGAACGAACGGAGCACGCGGTGGCCGACGTGGCCGTCGGCCTCGCGGAGGAGGGCGGCGAGCTCCTGCAGCGCCCTCTCGACGCGGTGCTCCGTGCCGTGACGCACGCTGAACATGGTCTGGCCGATCACCATCGTGTCCGCTCCCTGAAGATACCGTGCACACGTCTTGTACCCGGGCACGGCCGAAAGCAACGACGCGGGACGGCAACGAGAGGACGGCGACGCACCCGCCTGCGGCGCGTCACCGCGCCCCGGATCAGCGTACGACGCGACGGAAGGCGGCGAGCAGGGCCTCGGGCGTGAGCGCCGCGGCGCCCTCGCCGGTCCAGACGATCTTGCCGGCGCGGTCGATGATGAACGCCATCGGACGCAGGGCGCCGTCGTCACGCAGCGCGCCGAACTGCCGCGCCACGCCGCCGCCGTCAGGCAGCAGCGGGAAGGCCAATCCGGGCACGGCGGCGGCGAGCTTCAGGCACTCGTCGCGGCCGGCCTCGCAGACGCCGACGAGCTGGCCGCGCAACCCCCAGAGTTCCCCCGCCGCCGCGCTGAGGGTCGCCAGCACATCAGCCGCGCCCGGCGCCCGCGCGGGAAGGAAGACCAGCACGGGGAACCAGTCACCGCGATACTGGCTGAGCCCGATCTCGTTGCCGTCGACGGCGTTGAGAGTGAAGGTCGGCGCTTCACGGCCGACGCCGAAGTCGTAGCCCACGAGAGGAACCTCCTGACGGTGTCGCGGGCGTGGCCCGCACGGTGTCAGGCGAGAGTGTAGCAAAGATGGCGTGCGCGGGACCCTTCGGAGTGGAGACTCCCGGGAGACGGATGGAGCGCCGCCGACGCAGCGGGCCGGCGCTCGGGACGCGACGGTCGAGAAGGGACGGAGCGGGCCCGCCGTAGCGTGGGCCCGCTCCGTCCCTGCGTATGGCGGGCGCGTGCGCCGTGAGGCGCCGGCGCCCAGCCGCTCGATGGGGTCGTACCCCGACCTCAGAACGTCTTGTACATCTCCTTGCCGGCGGCGCAGTACGGACATTTGTCGGGAGCGTCGCCGATGACGGTGTGGCCGCACACGAGACACACGTTGACGGGCTGGTCGTCGATGTCCTTGCCGGCGAGCACGGCCTCGCGCGCCTCGGTGTACTGGCCCATGTGGTCCGCCTCGGCCTTGAGGGCGTAGCTGATGCTGCGGCCCGCCTGCCGGTTGCCCTGGAGCTTGGCGATCTCCTCGTAGGCCGGATACATCTCCTTCACCTCGAAGCTCTCGCCCTCGAACGCCGCCTGCAGATTCTCGGCCGTGCTGTTGATGCCGCCCATGACGCGCAGGTGGTTGCGCGCGTGACGGGTCTCGGCGAACGAGATGGCGCGGAACAGCCTGCCGACGTTCGGGTAGTCCTCCGCCTCGGCCTGCTCGGCCCAGACGAGGTACTTCTCGGCCGCCTGACTCTCACCGGCGAAGGCGGCCGCGAGGCTCTCCTTCGTCATCGGGTTGAGCTCTTCCGGCTTCGGGAGGCGTTTCTCGAAAGCCTCGCCCGTGGCGATCGTGTCGGTCATCAGAACTCCTTGAAGTACTCTTTGGTGGTGCCGCACTGGACGCAGTAGTCCGGCACGGTGCCGATGACCGTGTGGCCGCACACCGGACACACCCACACGGACTCGGGCCCGAAGTCCTGACCACCCTTCACCTGCTTGTAGGCGGTGTCGTAGATGAACTGGTGGTCTCTCTCGGCCGCCTCCGCGTACCGGAAGGTGGTCTGCGCGGACTTGTTCTCCTGCAGCTTGGCGACCGCGTTGTACGCGGCGTACATCTCATCGATCTCGAACGTCTCGCCGCTCCAGGCCGCCTTGAGGTTCTCCTCCGTCGACCCGATCTGGCCGAGCACGCTCAGGTGGTTGCGGGCGTGGGTGCTCTCGGCGAAGGCGACGGCGCGGAACAGCCGCGCCGCGTTCGGATATCCCTCCGCGTCGGCCACGTCGGCGAACGCGAGATACTTCTGCGAGGCCTGACTCTCCCCGGCGAGCGCGGCGGCGACGTTGGCCGCGGTCATCTCGCCCTTGCTCTCCGGGGCGGGCGGGGTGTTCTTGAAGGGTTCGGTCATCGTGTCGTGCTCCTCCTTTGACGAGGGCGCGGCGGGAGCGGCGCCCGGGTTCTCCGGGGTCGATCGCAAGACCCTTTATGGTATCAGTGCACAGGCAGGCCCGTCATCGGGCCGTGCCGGCGAGGAAGATCGCGGCAGGGGAGCGGAGTGCCCCCGGGGAGCGTTCGACCCGCACGAGCGCCCTCTCGGCGAGGCGCGACCCGCCTCAGGCCGCGTCCGCATGTGTCGTCAGTGCCGGGACGAGCCGGTGGAGGACCGCGTGCAGACGGTCCGGGCTCGCGAAGTCGAAGAGGACGTAGTAGACGTCCGGATGAGACTGGCTGCGCGTGAACTGGGCGAGGTCCACCGCCACGCCCGCCGCGTTCGCCTCGCGCGCCTGCGCCGCGTCCGTCGCCAGCAACGCGGCGGTGGCGGGCACGCTCGCGTCGGCGCACAGCGCGGCGATGTCCTGGGGGCGGCTCCAGAGAGAGAGGGCCAGAGGCACGTCCCCGGCCTCACTGAGGACGAGCCGGACGCCGGCCTCCACCTCGCCCGTGAAATCGAAATGACGCCGGTCAGCGCCACGGGCGACCTCGGCCGCCCTGAGGACTCGACGGACCTTCTCACCGAGTTCAGCCGGGACGGGGCGTGCCATCTGCACCCTCCTGCGGTACTCCCCATCGAGCTTGACATGCCGTGGGGCTTTCGTCGCCTGCGTCGGAGTCCTTCCCCTCCGGGGCGCGAGGAAAACCCTGTGTCCGCAGTGAGAAACGGTCAGCCGGCGCCGAAACCGCCGCCGCCGCCGCCCCCGCCGCCGCCGCCCGAGAACCCACCGCCGCCACCCGAGCCGGAAGACGACGAGGAGGTGGCCACAGAGACCGCCTGGCTGAAGCTCTGGTGGATCTCACTGAATGCCGTGAGTCCGCCGGCCGGCCGGCCCGGCATCCCCCACCACAGGGCGTGCGAGGTCTGGAAGGCCGGGTCGTCGACGACCTCGGGGACCTTCACCGTCATCGCCTTGGTCACCCGGTCGGCGATGCCGAACACGACCGCGTAAATGAGGAACTGCTCCCAGAGCACGACCGCGTCCGGCGGCTTCTCCTGGAGCCGGCCGAAATCCTTGAGGTAGCGCTCGAGGGCCGCGTACTGGGCGTGCAGTTCCGCCGCCTCCTGGGAACGTCGTTTGACCGCCCTGGCGACGAACGTGAGCACGATACCGACGGGGACGCCGAGCAGGAAGAGCAGGGAGCCGCTGTAGATGGCGGCCAGCACGGATGCGGCCAGGGCTCCGTATGCCAGCGCTTTGGCGACGAGCGCCATGCGTTCGGCCGCCGGGTCGAGGAAACCGCGTCTCTTGCCCTCCTGCGCGACCTCCTTCCTCCACCTCTGCAAGCCCTCGGCGAACGCCGAGCGTTTGGAGCGGGCGATGCCCTTGAGCTCGCTGAGCACCAGTTCGTCGCCGCCGGCCATCTTGTGGAAGAGGAAGGTGCAGAGCCGACGCTCGTAGTCGAGCAGACCACCGAGTCGCTCGTCGTGCAACGTGAGCTTGTACGTGGCCTTCTCGCCGCGCCTCAGCAGACCACCCTTGGCGACCATCACGGGCTCAAGGTCGATCACCTTGCGGTTCACGAGGTCGAGGAGAGTGGCGGTCACTTCGTCGCTGCCCACCGAAGCCATCCGCCAGATGAGGGCGACCAGAGCGGGCGGCAGGTGTGGCTCGGGAAGGTCACGCAGGTACTGCGCCCGGAACCGGGTCTTCGGTTCACGTCCGTAGCGCAGATACAGCACGACGACGATCACCAGGGCGGCCAGCGGAGCGCCGGCGCCCAGTATGAACCACAGGACCACCTTGAGGCGCGCCCACAGACGGGCGCGGTTGGCCTCGTCGGCCCAGCGCTGCTCCTCTGCCAGTACCCGCTGCAGTCGCGGCGTCGCGTCCGCCTTGGCCTTGGCGAGCGCCGCGGCGGGGAAGAGGACGCGGCCTTCGACGAACGTGCCGGAGGGCAGGGGATCGACCTGGAGGGCCACGGCGGCGTCGGGCCGGATGGTCACCGTCCCCCACAGCGGCCCGTGCGCCCAGGCTCTGACCTGGTCCCTGGTCACACCGCGCGGCAGATGGACGGTCACGCTGACGTCCCCGGAATCCATCTCCGTCTCCGCACCGATGAACTGCCAGTACAGCTCCGCGGTGTCGCTCCAGCGCTTCGCTGCCGCCTTGGCCACATACTCGACCGTGAAGGAGGCGGTCGTATCCGCGACGTCGAAGTTCAGCTGCACGGTGACCACGCCGCTCTCCTCGACGGAGGCGTAGGTACCGACCTCCCCGTTCCAGCTGTGCACGGTGGGATCCCCGGAGTGTTCGTACGGCACGTTCCGCCCCGGGTCGCCTGCCGCAGGGCCCGACGTGCCCAGAACCTTGATCCCTTCGGACCCCTTGGTCGCAAGGTCCCAGTACACGTAGTGGAAGCCGCCCGAGAACCGCAGCGTGCGGGTGTCGGTGACGCGCAGATCGCCGTTCGGCTTGACGGTGGCGTCGACGCGGATCCTGGTGACGGCGACGTCCTTGGCCGCGGCAGGTTCGGCCGCCAGACCGGTCGTCGCGGCGGCCAGCGCCAGGGCACAGAGCGCGAGCATGAACCGACGCGCTGCGGCCACACCCGCACGCCCGGACCATCTCGCCCGACGATCGTCGCTCATGGCGTTGACCATATCATCTGGAGCCGGCCTGCCACCTGGCCGGACCACGCCGAGTCAATCCATCGGCTTGCTCCACACGCTGCGGTAGAACTCGCCCAGGATGAGCGCCTTGCCCTGCGTGGCCGACACCTCGCGGAGTCCGGCGGCGCAGAGCACCTCCCGCACCTCGGCCGCCGGCATCCCATGGCTCGCGCGGGTGGGCTCGCGCGAGAACAGTCGTCCACCCGGACGCACCAGCCGCACGAGCTCCGCCACGATCGACCGCCGGTCCGCCGGCGCCACGTCGTGCAGCATCCAGTGGACCAGCACGACGTCGAAGAGGCCGTCCGGCAGACCCATGGCGCGCACGTCGCCCAAGTGGAACTCGACCTCGGGGTAGGCGCGCAGCGCCTTGCGGGCCTCGGCCTGCCAGCGCGTCGAGACGTCCATGCAGGTGAGGCGACCGCCGCCGCGGGCCAGTCGCGGCGCGAGGTGACGCGCCGCCGCCCCGGCTCCGCTGCCGTAATCAAGCACGCGCTCGTCACCGCGCAGACCCATCTCCTCGACGTAGCGACGGTACAACGGGCTCAGAACACGGTTCGCGACCAGCCGTTGCCAGGCCGCCTCCAGGCGGCCTGGCTCCGGCGCATCAGTCGGCGATCCGCAGCCTCCGGCCATCGCAGCTCCTCTCTGTCGGGCCACCCGCCGGAGGACACGCCGGCGGCGATCCGTCGCCCACCAGACCCTACCTCAGCGACGCGGCCCGCGCGGTAGACTGGCCGCCATGCTGATCGCCTTTCTCGGGGACAGCTTGACGGAGGGGTGGCCCGGCGCCGCCTTCTTCCCGCTGCTCGAGCGTCGCGTCGCCCAGCACGCCCTGCTCAACCGCGGGCGCGCAGGCGACACGGTGTCGACTCTTCTGGCACGGCTGCGCCGTGACGGCCTTGCGCCCGCGGACGCCGCCTTCGTCTGGGTCGGGGTGAACGATGCGCTCGCAGACGCGCGGGACGCCCCGGGACCGCAACGCGGCCACGGCCCGCCGACACGACCCGCACGCCTTGCCGCCGACTATGAGGCGCTCCTGCGGTGGACGGAGGCGCGCGCCCGGCGCATCGTGGTCGTCCTCCCGCTTGTACTCGAGGCCGAGGGCACGCCGTGGGAGGAGCGCGCCGCCGAGACCGCCGCGACGATCGCGGCGGTCGCCGCCCGGCGAGGCATCCGTCGCATCGTCGACCTGCGTCCCGGCTTCGCAGCCGCCTCAAGGGAAGGACGCGGCCCCTTCACCATCGACGGTGTGCACTTCACCGAGACGGGCGCCGAAGTCGTGGCCGACGCCCTCGCCGCCGTCGTCGACGAACTCACGGACGCCGGTGCGTGAAGCGGCCCCGGACTGCCTCCGGTTCGCGTGCCGTCAAGAGGATGGTACATTTATCAGCGGCTCCCTGGCTGAGTGCTCGGCGCGGGGAGTCCCCGTCCGTGGAGACGGACCTCGCCGCGCCGGAAGACACCCGCGCGGCGACCTTCTCCCTGGAGAACACGGACCGCCGCAGGGCGCTCCTTGAACCGAAGTCGAGCGAGCGATTGGAGTTGGTGTGACTGAGTCCGCAGCCTCAGACGCGATCGCCACGGTCGCGCTGACGATCGACGGCCGTCGGGCCGTCGTGCCGGAGGGCTCCAGCATCCTCACGGCCGCCAGGGAGGCGGGGGTCACGATCCCCACCCTCTGCTTCCACGAGACGCTGCCGGTGGGCTCGGCCTGTCGTCTGTGCATCGTCGAGGTCGAAGGCCGCAAAGATCCCGTCACGGCCTGCGACACCCCCGCGGCCGACGGCATGGTCGTGACCACACAGTCCCCCGAACTGCGCGCCATCCGTCAGTTCAACCTGGAGCTGGTCTTCAGCGACCACATGTCGTACTGCACCCCGCCGTGTCGTGACGGGTGCCCCACCCACATCAAGATCCCCGGTTTCTTGGAGCGCATCGCGGAACGCGATTACGCGGGCGGCATGCGGGTGCTGCGCGAGGACCTGCCGTTCCCCGGCATCCTGGGCCGCGTGTGCCCGCGGCCCTGCGAAGGCCCGTGCCGACGGCAGTTCATCGACGACCCGATCACCATCTGCCAACTGCATCGCTTCATGGCCGACGAGACGCGGGCCGGCGAGCTCGAGGGCGAGCTGCTGCTGCCGTCCGAGCCCAAACCCGACTCGGGCAAGAGGATCGCCATCGTCGGAGCCGGGCCGGCCGGCCTCGCCGCCGCCTTCTATGCGCGCCTGGAGGGCCACGCCGTCAAGATCTTCGAGGCGCAGCCCAAGCCGGGCGGCATGCTCCGCTACGGCATCCCCAGCTACCGCCTGCCCCGCGACATCCTCGAGGAGGAGATCAACATCCTCTGGCGGATGGGCGTGGAGCTCGAGACCGGCGTGCGGCTGGGCGTCGACTTCCAGCTCGAGCAGCTCAAGGCCGAGTACGACGCCGTCTTCCTCGCCCTCGGCGCCTTCAACTCGAACCTCATGAACATCGCCGGTGAGGACGCTTCCGGTGTGGTCACCGCGGTCGACTACCTCGGGGACTTCGAGCGCGACGGCGCGGTGCACACCGGCAAGAAGGTCACCGTCATCGGCGGCGGCTTCACCGCCATGGACGCCTGCCGCACCGCCGTGCGCCTCGGCGCCGAAGAGGTCACCTGCCTCTACCGCCGCTCGCGCAAGGAGATGCCGGCCCACCACACCGAGGTCGACGAGGCCGAGGAGGAGGGCGTCAAGCTCGAGCTGCTCTGCGCCCCGCTGCGTGTCCTCACCGACGACGGCGGCCAGGTGCGCGGCATCGAGATGACCCGCATGGAGCTGGGCGAGCCGGACTCCTCCGGCCGCCGCCGCCCGGTGCCGGTCGAGGGCTCCGAGTTCGTCGTCGAGTGCGACCAGGTCATCGCCGCCATCGGCCAGTACCCGCTGCTGGACGGCGCCGGCGAGGAGCAGGGCATCGCGCACACCCGCTGGCGCACGATCGAGGTCGATGACTGGACGCTGCAGACCCGCGACCCGCAGGTGTTCGCCGGCGGCGACGTCGTGCTCGGCGCCCAGACGGTGATCCAGGCGATCGCCCAGGGCAAGAAGGCCGCCTGGAGCATGGACGCCTATTTGCACGGCGACGACATGGCGTCTGTCTCGGCGCAGCTCCGTGAACTGCGTCACACGCCGTTCCTGGAGGCGCTCGAGGCCAAGGGCGACGTGGAGCGCCATATCCGGCGGCTCGCCGAGATCCCGCCGGCGTTCATCGACATCAACACCGGCATCCACGAGAAGCGCCCTCCGGCCCACATGCCCAAGCTCGAGCCCGGGGAGCGCAAGACCAACTTCGACCAGATCGAGCTCGGCTTCGAGGAGGACGAGGCGGTACGCGGCGCCAAGCTGTGCCTGCAGTGCGTCTGCGAGGCGCACGGCGACTGCGAACTGCAGCGTTACGGTATCGAGTACGAGGTCTTCTCCAACCCCTTCCAGGGGACCGAGTCCCGCGACTACGAGTGGTTCGACGAGCAGCCGCTGATCGCCTACGACCCCAAACGCTGCATCCTCTGCGGCAAGTGCGTCGGCGTCTGCCGCGACGTGCAGGTCACCGAGGCGATCGACTTCACCGAGCGCGGCTTCGACGCGAAGATGTCCACCTCGTTCGACAAGCAGTTGGACATCTCGTTCTGCCGCTTCTGCGGCCAGTGCGTCGACATGTGCCCCACCGGGGCCCTCACCAACCGGCAGCTCAACCGGGCGGACCCCTGGGACCGCAAGAAGGTCCGCACCACCTGCCCCTTCTGCGGCGTGGGCTGCAGCTTCGACCTCAACGTGGCCGACGGCGAGGTCGTCGGGGTCACCGCCGCCTACGACGCGCCGGCGAACCAGGGGTCGTTGTGCGTCAAGGGCCGCTTCCACACCGATCTCATCTACAGCCCCGAGCGCATCACCACGCCGATGATCAAGAGGGACGGCGTGTGGGAGGACACGACCTGGGACGAGGCCCTCGACCTGGTCGCCCGCCGCCTGCTCGAGATCCGCGGCGAGGGCAGCCTCGCCGTCGGCGTCATGAGCTCGGCCCGCTGCACCAACGAGGAGAACTACCTGCTGCAGCGCCTCACACGGGCGGGCCTGAACACCAACTCGATAGACCACTGCGCCCGCACCTGACACGCTCCCACGGTCGCCGGTCTGGCGACCACGCTGGGCTCGGGCGCGATGACCAACTCGATCAACGAGATCGTCGGCAACGACGTCCTGTTCATCATCGGGTCCAACGCCACCGAGGCGCACCCGATCATCGGCAACAAGATGAAGCAGGCGCACCTGCACGGCTCCAAACTCATCGTCGTGGACCCGCGGCGGACCGAGCTGGCCGAGCACGCCCACCTGTGGCTGCAGCTCAGGCCGGGCACCGACAACGCGCTCATCAACGGCATCCTGCATGCGATCATCACCAACGACTGGCACGATAAGGCCTACATCGAGGAGCGCACCGAGGGCTTCGATGCGCTCTGGGAGACGGTCAAGGAGTGGCCGGTCGAGCGCGCCGCGGAGATCAGCGGGGTGCCGGCCGAGACCATCGTCGCGGCGGCGAAGCTCTACGCGACGACGCCCAAGGCCGGCATCTACTACACGCTCGGCATCACCGAGCACACCGTGGGCACGGCCAACGTGATGAACCTGGCCAACCTCGGCATGATCACCGGGCACATCGGGTTCCCCAACGCCGGCGTCAACCCTCTGCGCGGCCAGAACAACGTGCAGGGTTCGTGCGACATGGGCGCCCTGCCCAACTCGTACCCCGGCTACCCGAGCGTGCTCGACTTCGAGGCGCAGAAGAAGTTCTCGGAGCTCTACGGCGTGCAGATGCCGCAGGACATGGGCCTGCGGATCCCCGAGATGTTCGACCTCGCGGTCGAGGGCACGCTCAAAGGCATGTTCATCATGGGCGAGGACCCGGCGCTCACCGACGCCGACGCCAACCACGTGCGCAGGGCGCTCGAGAACCTCGAGTTCCTCGCCGTCCAGAACATCTTCATGACCGAGACGGCTAAGTACGCCGACGTGTTCCTGCCGGCGGCGCTGTACGCCGAGAAGGACGGCACCTTCACCAACACCGAGCGTCGCGTGCAGCGCGTGCGCAAGGCGATCGACCCGCCCGGCGATACGCGGGCGGACTGGGAGATCATCCAGGACCTCGGCAAGAGGATGGGCATCCCCTGGCACTACGACTCGCCGGAGGAGATCTTCGAGGAGGTCCGCAAGGCCGTGCCGCAGTACGCCGGCATGACCTACGGGCGGCTCGGCACGCAGGGCCTGCAGTGGCCGTGCCCCACCGAGGATCACCCCGGCACGCAGTACCTGCACAAGGGCCGGTTCACGCGCGGCAAGGGGCTCCTGCAGGGCATCCCGTACCAGAAGGCGGCCGAGCTGGTCGACGAGGACTACCCCATGCTCCTCACCACCGGTCGCATGCTCTACCAGTACAACATCTCGACCCGTATCTCCGAGTCGCTCGACATGCTGCGGCCGCACGAGCTGGCCGAGGTCAACCCCGCGGACGCGGCGCGGCTCGGGGTCGACGAGGGCGACGTGGTGCGGGTCACCTCGAGGCGCGGCTCGATCACCACGCGGGTGACGGTCACCGAGAAGGTGCCGCCGGGCGTGGTCTTCATGACCTTCCACTACGCGGAGTCCCCGGTCAACGAGCTCACCAACGCCGAGGGTGATCCGGTGACGATGACGGCGGAGTTCAAGGTGTGTGCCGTCCGGATGGAGAGAGAGCCGGCGGGCATGGAGGTCCGCGGCGGAGCGGCCGCCAGATAAGCGCAGCCGCGCCGTCGGGACGCGGCGGAGGAGCGAGACCCGGAGGGCCGGGGCGCGAGAGGCGCCCCGGCCCTCCTCTCTCTCCGCCCCCTCGGAGTCGCCTCCCGAGTGGCCGGGTCTCCGGCCGAGCCGCGGTGCGGCCAGGCAGTCCGAGCGGCCTCACGGCGCCGACCGCGACGCCTTTTCACCCTCGTCTGCAAGCGTTATACTCCGACGAGGATAACGCCCTCTGCGCGACGCGGAGATGGGGTCGGGCCGGCCCGGCGTCGAGCGGTCATCCGCTCGACACGTGCGACACGGCCCTGCGCGGCAGTCCGGCAGGGGCCGACGGAGGGAGGAGAGATACATGGCAAGACGAGGCCACGCCTCCGGGTTCGGACGGGTATGGCCGGCGGCTCTGCTGGCGACCCTGGCGCTCGCCGCTGGGCTTCCACCGGCGGCGCATGCCGCCGACGTCGTGCTCACGGTGAAGGGCCCGAAGGCCACCCGGAGCTACACCCTCAAGCAGCTCAAGACCCGGTTCCCCGTCTACAAAGGCTACGCCGGGTACGTCAAGACCGGCTTCGTCGGCATGGAGAGGCCGCACCCGGTCAAGGGCGTCCGTCTCATCGACCTGCTCGCGAAGGTGGGCTACAAGAAGGGCGCCGTGACCCTGACGGCGGCCGACGGCTATGGGCTGCAGTACTCGTCCAAGCAGGTCCGCGGGCGGGACGTGACGATGTACAAGGCCAAATCGCCCCAGTACCCCGTGGTCACCGTGCCGCGCGCCAATCGCCTCACCGCCATCCTCGCCTATCAGGACAAGAAGGTCGGCGCGCGCATCAACGACTCCAACCCCTGGCGTGCCTACACCAGCACCTACGCCAAAGACGGGAGCAAGGGCGTCGGGCCGTTGCGCTTCTGGTGGGCCTACAAGAAGTGGGTCAAGCCCGGCTATGTGCAGGTCGGCTCGTCGAGCCTGCGCATGGTGCGGAGGGTGACCGCGCCCAAGTAGCCCCAGCTGGAGACGACGTGTCCATCGGGAGGCGGACGTGAGTGAGAGGAGACCAGGGCTGCGTCGGCGCAGCGTGGTCCTCCT
>JAAYBE010000093.1 GCA_012719015.1 Actinomycetota bacterium | reverse complement strand
TGTATCTGGGCATCCCGTTCGCAGGGGTCGTCTTCGGCTCCATGGACAGCGGGACGCTGGTGGCGCACATCGTCGTCCCCGCTCTCCTCGCCCTGGGACTGAACGAGGCCGCGTACGCCGCCGAACTCGTGCGCGCCGGGATCATCTCCGTGGAGGCGGGCCAGACTGAGGCCGCCCTGTCGCTGGGGATGTCGCCGACGCTCACGATGCGCCGCATCGTGCTGCCGCAGGCGATGCGCGTCATCGTGCCGACGTTCGGCAACGAGACCATCAGCATGCTCAAGACGACGTCGCTGATCGCGGCCATCGGCGGCCTCGAGATGTTCGGCCGCCTGCAGCAGATCTACGCCCAGACGTTCCAGATCATCCCGTTGCTGGTGGTGGCCTGTCTCTGGTACCTGTTCCTGACCTCCGTCCTCACCGTCGCCCAGGGATACCTCGAGGCCTACTTCGGCCGGGGCTTCGGAGAGAAGGAGGCCGAGGCGGCCGAGCGGCGCGCCGCCAAGAGGGCGGCACGGGGGCAGCATGTCTAGCCGGGAGCACGTCTTCAGCGACGCGGCGGCCGCGGCGGCCGAGGCGGCGCATGGGCAGCCGATGGTCAAGGCCGAGCAGGTGTGGAAGTCGTTCGGCAAGCTGGACGTGCTCAGGGGCGTGGACTTCGTCGTCCAGCCCCGTGAGACGTTCGTCCTGCTCGGCCCCTCGGGCGGCGGCAAGTCGACCCTGCTCCGCTGCATCAACCATCTGGAGAAGATCGACGCCGGGCGTCTGTACGTGGCCGGCGAGCTCATGGGCTACCGGGAGAAGGGCAACGCCCTGCACGAGATGAAGGCCCGGGACGTCGCGCGGCAGAGGTCCTCCATCGGAATGGTCTTCCAGCGCTTCAACCTCTTCCCGCACAAGACCGCCATCGAGAACGTGATGGAAGCGCCGGTGATGGTGCAGCACCGGCCGAAGAAGGAGGCGGAGGCGGAGGCCGAGGAGCTGCTCAAGCGCGTCGGCCTCGGCGAGAAGCTGGACGTGTATCCGGCGCAGCTCTCCGGGGGGCAGCAGCAGCGGGTGGCGATCGCGAGGGCCCTCGCGATGAAGCCCAAGCTGATGCTCTTCGACGAGCCCACCTCGGCGCTCGACCCGGAGCTGGTCGGCGAGGTGCTGGACGTGATGAAGCAGCTCGCCGTCGACGGCATGACGATGGTCGTGGTGACGCACGAGATGGGCTTCGCCAAGGAGGTCGCCGACGGCGTCGCCCTCATGGACGGTGGCGTGATCGTCGAACAGGGGCCGCCGCGCGAGGTGCTGGAGCACCCGAAGGAGGAGCGGACCAAGGTGTTCCTCTCGAAGGTGCTCGTCTAGCGGCGTCTGGCCGTGCCGGCGGGCGCGGGAGGCGGAGCCGCCGCCCGCGCCCGCCGTGGCGTGTCCGGGGTCATGCGCGGCCGCGTTCACGCCGCCCGGTGACGGCGACGAGCCTGAGCTCCGAGGAGGGCCACTCAGGCACAGAGGGGCGTGAAGTTGCAGGTCGCGCAGAGCCCGCCCTCGCGGCGCTCGAAGGCGCTCTCGGCGAGCGGGATGTTCTCCTCCGGGTCGGCGAGGAGGGCGCGCATGCGGGCGACTCCGGCGCGCACCGTCTCGTTGCAGGCCTCCCGCAGGTCGTCCACGGCGAGGCCGGCGCCGCCGGGGCCGATCGGGCCGGGCCCGGCGGCGACCTCCACCGGTCGAGTGCGGCCGGCGGTGACGTATTCGAGATGGCCGCGGACCTCGAGGCCGCCGGCCGCGGCCGCCCGCGCCAGCGCGGGGTACGTCTCGAGCGCCCACCACATCTGCAGGAGCACCTGCGTGGGGTCGGTCGCCTCCTCGCGGCCGGACTTCCAGTCCACCACATGGAGCACGTCGTCGTGGACGTAGGCGAGGTCCGGTGCGGCGTAGACCTTGACGCCGGCCCAGAAGAAGTGGGCGAAGTCGGGGACCTCGACGACGCCCTCGGCGCCGCGGCCGCGCAGACGCTCCCAGTGGGAGGTCGCCAGCAGCCCGCGCATGCTCGGGCCGACCTTCTCGTCGAGGCGCTCGGTCTCGGGCCGGATGTCGTGCCGCAGATAGAGCGAGCGCAGCATGGTCACCTGTTTCGGCCGGGCCTCGAAGGCGGGCCGGCCCTTCTTCGCGCGCGCCCACACCTGGCGCAGGGAGGTACGGGTGTGCGCCTCCAGCTCCTCCGCCGCGGGCAGAGCGGAGCCGGCGCGCGCCGCCGCCT
>JAAYBE010000092.1 GCA_012719015.1 Actinomycetota bacterium | reverse complement strand
CGAGCGCCAGGACGATGATCGCGACGAGCAGCACCATGGGGGTCAGCGGCCCTCGTGCGCCTGGTACATGGAGTCCCTCCCGGCCTCGTCCGACCTGCACTCGATACGCGTCGTCAGGGGATCAGCCGGGGCCGGAGTCCGCCCTGCCGTTGCGCCGGGCACAGTGTACCTGACGACCGGACGTCGTCGACCGCGCTGAGGGTCGCCGCCCCGGCGCGGCCCGGCTCACAGGAGGGCCACCCCGGCGAGGTAGATGCCCGCCGACACCAGCGCGGCGGCGGGCAGTGTGAGCACCCAGGCGGTGGCGATGTCGCCGGCCACCCCCCAGCGTACCGACGAGAGGCGGCGGGCCGAGCCGGTGCCCATGATCGCCGCGGTGATGGTCTGGGTCGTCGAGACCGGGAGGCCGAAGCGGGTGGCCGCCTCGATGACGACGGCCGCGCTGGCCTGGGCGGCGAACCCGTGGACGGGGTCGAGCTTCATCATCTTCGAGCCCATGGTGTGGATGATGCGCCAGCCGCCCGAGTACGTCCCGGCGGCCATGGCGAGCGCGCACGCCAGCTTCACCCAGAAGGGCACCGCGAACTGCGGGATGGCTCCGCTGGCGAACAGCGCCAACGTGATCACGCCCATGGTCTTCTGTGCGTCGTTGCCGCCGTGCGAGAAGGCGACGAAGCCGGTCGAGAACCACTGCAGCCGCTTGAACGTGCGGTTGACGGGCTCGATCTGCTGGCGGCGCACGATCCAGAAGAGCGCGGTCATCGTCAGCCACGCGGCGACGAAACCGGCGACGGGAGAGAGGATCATCGGCAGGACGATCTTGAGGATCACCCCGCCCCACTCGACTCCGGAGACGCCGACGGCCGCCAGCATCGCCCCGATGAGCCCCCCGAACAGGGCCTGCGACGAACTCGACGGCAGGCCGAAGTACCAGGTGACGAAGTTCCAGACGACGGCGCCCACGAGGGCCGCCAGGACGAGAGGGAGGGTCACGAGGTGGGTGTCGACGATACCTTGGCCCACCGTGGTGGCGACGCTGGTCGAGACCAGGGCGCCGACGAAGTTGAGGATCGCCGCCATCAGGACGGCGACGCGGGGTGGGATCGCCCGCGTGGAGACCGCGGTCGCGATCGCGTTGGCGGTGTCGTGGAAGCCGTTGGTGTAGTCGAAGACGAGGGCGAGGACGATGATCGCGAGGAGGAGGATCATCGCCTGCGCGGCCGGCTCAGTTGTGCTTGAGGACGATACTCTCGATGACGTTGGCGACGTGCTCACACTCGTCGATGGCCGCCTCGAGGTTCTCGTAGATGTCTTTCCACTTGATGATGTCGGTGCACGACATCCCGCCGTCGAACAAGCTGGCCATGGCGTCACGGTGGATGCGGTCGCCGTCGTTCTCAAGGCTGTTGATCGCGATGATGCGTGCGTCCATGTCCTTGGGCTTCTCCAGGTTGTCCATGCACTCCCGGAGCAGCGGCGTCGCCTTGGCGATGACCTCGGCCTGGCGTTTGGCCTGCGGGGTGATCTCGCCGACGCGGTACAGCAGCACCATGTCCACGGCCGCCTCGATGTTGTCGAGCACCTCGTCGGTGGTGGACACGAGGTCGTAGATGTCCTCGCGGTCGATGGGCGTGATGAACGACTTGTTCAGACTGCGGATGACGTCGTGGACGATCTTGTCGCCCACGTGCTCGTGCTCGAGGATGGCGGCGGCGATGTTCTTACGGTCGCCGTCCGTCATGAACCTGACCAGGAGCTGGGCGGCCGCGTCCAGGTTGGCGGCGAGCTCAGAGAACAGGCGGAAGTAGTCGTGCTCCTTGGGGACCAGGCTGAGTCTCACACGGCCTCCTTTCACGAGTCCCGCCGTGCGCCGCGCGTAATGCTATACGGATTGGGGCGGCGCGCAACCCTTTTTCGGACGTCTTCCGGTTCGCCCCGGCGTGAGAGCGTCGACGCGATTCGGTAGAGTGCAACGCGATGACGACCGACCTGTCTGCATATTTCGAGGAGGTCGAGGCGCGTTTCGAGAACGCGCACGACCTGGACCTCGGTCTCGAGGAGGAGTTCCAGATCCTCGACCCGGAGACGCTGGCGCTCACCGGCGCCTTCGAAGAGCTGCGCGACTCGGCGGCGCCACGGCTGCGCCAGCGCATCGCCGGCGAGCTGCTGACCTCGGAGATCGAGGTCAGCACGCCGCGCACCCTGCACTTCGGCCAGGCGGCCAAGCAGCTCCTGCTCAACCGCGCCGAGCTGTTCGCCCACGCCGACGACCGGGGGTACGCGCTCGGCTGCACCGGTACACATCCGTTCTCCGGCTGGAAGGACCAGGAGATCATCGACACGCCGCACTACCGGATGGTGGAGGAGCGGCTCAAGTACGTGGCCTGGCGCAACAACACCTGGGCGGCGCACGTGCACGTCGGGGTGCGCGGCCTCGACCGCGCCGTCGCCGTCTGCGACGCGCTGCGCACCTACCTGCCGCACCTGCTGGCCCTCTCGGCCAACTCGCCGTTCATCGAGGACGTGTGGACGGAGCTGCACTCGGTGCGCACGCAGACGTTCGTGCGGATGTTCCCACGCTGCGGGATCCCGGACGTGTTCGGCAGCTGGGCGGCGCACCGCAGCTTCTACGAGGAGCTCATGGCCACGGATTGCATCCAGGAGTTCACCCAGATCTGGTGGTCCGTGCGGCCCCACCACCGGTTCGGCACCGTGGAGGTGCGCATCTGCGACGCGCAGACGGAGGCCTGGCAGAGCCTGGCCATCTCGTCGCTCACCGTGGGGCTCATCGCGCATCTCACGCAGCTCTACGATGAGGGTCGGCCGCTGCCGGTCCTCGCGACCCGCTATGTGGAGGAGAACCTCTGGCGCGCCATCCGGCACGGGCTCGACGGCAGACTGGTGGACTGGGCAGCAGGGGAGGAGTCGTCGGCCGGCGACGCCGTACGGCGCCTTCTCGAGCTGGCGGCGCCGTTCGCCGACGCTATCGGGCTGAACCCGCATCTGGAGGGCGTGGAGCGCATGCTGCGCGACGGCAACGGAGCGCAGCGTCAGACCCGTGCTCACCGCGAGGGGAGGACGCTGCGCGAGGTGTTCGCCGGCACGGTCGAGGCGGCACGGCGCAGCTCCCTCGCGCCGACCCGGGACGATCAGGGAGGAGCCGTATGACCGACCCCACCGACAAAGACAGGATGGAGGCCGACGAGGAGCGGGCGCGGGCGGCTCTGCGACAGCTCAGGGGCGTGCACGCCTTCGACCTCGCTCACGAGACCGTGGTGGGCCTGCTCAGCTTCGGCACCCAGAAGATGGGGCTGATCGAGGAGACGCGCGAGATCCGCGACCTCGAAGATGCCCGGGTGTCCGTGGAGCTGGTGCGCGGGATCCTCGACGTCCTCGAGCGGGAGACCGGCGACGACCGCGCCCATGGGCTGCGCGATGCGCTCGCGCAGATGCAGCTCGCCTACGCCCACGCCGTCCAGCTGGCCCGCGCAGAGCGGGACGCGGCCGGGGAGGCGCCCGCCCCGGCGCAGGCGAGCGGAGACGCGCCCGCCGACGCGGATTCCGGGGCCGCCACGATGCAGACGGAGCAGTCGGCCGACGCGGCGCCCGGCACGGACGCAAGCGTGGACGAACCGTCCGCCGGAGAGTCGGCTGCGCACGAGCCTGGGGCCGAAGGGCCGGCGACCCGGAAGCGGACGCGGAAGGCCCCCGCGGGCAAGTCCGCCAGGAAGAAGAAGCCCGCCGCCGGCGCCTGAGCCGGCGCCTCCTGCTCAGGCGCCGGCGAGCTCCCAGAAGCGGGACTCGTCCAGCACGTCGCCGGGTTCCACGACGACGAACTCGTCGTCATGCGGCCCGGCGACGAGCTTCTCGAGGAAGCGCAACGAGCCCGTCAGCCGTTCGAGCGGCAGGTCGTAGAAGCGGCTCACCGTCTCCAGGTACTCGCGCTTGTCGTGGAGCCCGCGCACGCCGGGCGTCTCGATGACCGCCACGCGCGTGTAGTGCTCCATGATGAGCCGTGCCACGTAGGCGGCCTTCTCCTCGCCGTACTTGGGGACGATCTTGAGGTACTCCTTGTACGGGTCGTCGATGAAATCGATCCAACCGCGCGTGTAGTAGTACGTGCCGGGCTGTGCGCCGTGCTCCTCCAGATAACGGGCGCGCGATCCGAGCACGAGCGAGATGCAGTCGTCCGCGGCGGGCAGCACCAGGCGGTGGCCGCCGCCGCGCAGGCCCACGGTGCCGTTGCTGCAGCGTGCGCAGGAGAGGTAGATGTCGCAGTCTCCGGGCACGGCGTCGATGCGCTCCTGCAGGGCGGCCCGCATCCTGTCGGGGTAGTCGTGCAGCGCTCCGTCGACGAAGTCGACCTCGATGCCGCGTCCGTCGCGCTCGAGCACGGCCTCGATCTCGTTGCGCAGCACCTCACAGCTGACGATCCTCGGTGGTCCGGCCATGGCGGTATGGTAACAGGACAACAATGGTCCTGTCGCCCGCGGCGGTCACGGCGCGTGTGGGCGGGCATCGTCCGCCTCCGTCGGGGACGTGTACGGCGGGCGGCGGGCTGCGGTAGCATTGACCTCCCGCTCCGGGACGACCACCGCGCGCGCGGCCGCCTGACGGGCCGCGTGCGCTCATATCGCGAGGAGGACCATCGTGAGCGTCAACAAGCTGCTCGTCGCCGGCGCCGGCCAGATGGGTGCCGGCATCGCCCAGGTCGCGGCCGTCGCCGGCCTCGACGTCGTCATGATCGACGTCGCCGACGAGTTCATCGCCAAAGGCATGGCCGGCATCGAGAAGGGACTCGGCCGCCTGGTCGACAAGGGTCGCATGGAGGCAGACGCCAGGGATGCGGCTCTCGCCCGTATCGCGACGAGCACGGACCTGGCCGCAGGCGCCGATGCGGACCTCTTCGTCGAGGCGGCCCCCGAGTCCGTCGAGATCAAGAAGGGGCTCTTCGAGCGCGCCGCGGCGACGCTGCGCGACGACGCCATCCTGGCGAGCAACACGTCGAGCCTGCCGATCGGCGACCTCGCCCGGTTCGTGACCGACCCGAGCCGCTTCGTCGGCATCCATTTCTTCAACCCCGTGCCGCTGATGGCGTTGGTGGAGGTCGTGGTGGGAGCCGAGACCAGCGAGGCGACGGTCGCCGCCGCGCGTGGGTTCGCCGAGGCGGTGGGCAAGACCCCGATCACGGTCAAGGACTCGCCCGGCTTCGTCGTCAACCGCATCCTCTTCCCGATGATCAACGAGGCCGCCGCCGCGTATCACGAGAAGGTGGCCAGCGCCCAGGACATCGACACCGGCATGAAGCTCGGCGCCAACTGGCCCATGGGGCCGCTCGCGCTGGCCGACCTGGTGGGGCTGGACACCACGTGTGCGATCCTCGAGACGCTGGAGCGGGAGCTCGGTGACGCGAAATACAGGCCGAGCCCGGCACTGACCGAGCTGCGCGACGCCGGCAGGCTCGGGCGCAAGAGCGGTTCCGGTTTCTACGATTACGGGAAGTGACCGGAGCGTGAGCCCCCTCGAGCGCGGCTACGTCCAGCTCTACACGGGCGACGGCAAGGGCAAGACCACCGCGTCGCTCGGTCTGGTCCTGCGTGCGCTCGGCCAGGGGCTGCGCCCGGCGGTGCT
>JAAYBE010000091.1 GCA_012719015.1 Actinomycetota bacterium | reverse complement strand
TCCTGCAGCAGCTGCCGCTGCACACGGATGAGCTTGTTGATCGTCTCGACCATGTGCACCGGGATGCGGATCGTGCGCGCCTGGTCGGCCAGCGCCCGGCTGACGGCCTGACGGATCCACCAGGTGGCGTAGGTGCTGAACTTGAAGCCGCGACGGTAGTCGAACTTCTCCACCGCGCGGATGAGACCGAGGTTGCCCTCCTGGATCAGGTCGAGCAACGTCAGACCACGATTGGCGTAGCGGCGCGCGATCGAGACGACGAGGCGGAGGTTGGCGCGGATGAGCTGGTTCTTGGCCTCCATGTCGCCCCGCTCGATGCGCCGTGCCAGGGAGACCTCCTGCTCGGCCGTGAGCAGCGGCACCTTGCCGATCTCGCGCAGGTACATACGGACGGGGTCGTTGCTGGCCGTCTTGATGGACAGGTCGAGCTTGGCCTCCGGGGCCTCGGCCTCCTGCGCCGGCTCGCCGCCGCCGGGCGCGCCGGGATGGGCGTGGTGCACGCCGTCGGCCCCGACCACGTCGATGCCGAGGTCGTGGAAGACGACGTACACGTCGTCGATCTGCTCGGGCGTGAGGTCGACGTCGGCCAGGACCTCGACGATGTGTTCGGCGGCGAGGTAGCCCTGCTCCCTGCCCTCGTCGAGCAGCGTGCGGACCTCCTCGATCGTGCTGAGGATGGTTTCGTCAGGATGACGATCTGCTGCTGGCTCTGTCACGGACTTCTCAGTGCTCCTTCTCGAGCTGCGTCGGGAGCGGGGCGGCTCACCCGCCCCACTCCCGACGCAGCGGTCGTCTTCGTGCCGCGGTCCGGCTTTCCTTGCCGGGCCGCGTCGCCGCGCCCAGGCCGGGCGCCGCCGGTGGACCTCACGTCGCGGCGCCCCCGGGCGCCCTTCGAGCGGCGCGCCGCAGCGCGCCGCTCCCTGATCCCGCCGCCCCGGTCAGTCGAGGAAGTCGCGCAGCCGCTGCGAGTCGCGATACGTCTTGAGCTTGGCCAGCGTCTTCGACTCGATCTGGCGGATGCGCTCGCGCGTGACGCCGAACTTCTGGCCGACTTCCTCGAGCGTCCTCGGGTGTTCTCCTTTGAGTCCGAAACGCAGCTCGATGACTTTGCGTTCACGGTGCGAGAGCGTCCCCAGCACCGCGCTCAGCTCCTCCTTCTGCATGATCTCGCTCACAGCCTCGACCGGCATGGTCGCTTCTTCGTCCTCGATGAAGTCGCGGAGCTGGGAATCCTCTTCTTCCCCGATCGGCGTCTCCAGACTCACCGGTTCCTGGCTGATCTTGAGGATCTCGCGTACCTTCAGTGGAGTTGTACCCATCTCGGCTGCGATCTCCTCAGGCGTGGGCTCGCGGCCGATGTCCTGCAGCAGCTGCCGCTGCACGCGGATGAGCTTGTTGATCGTCTCGACCATGTGCACCGGGATGCGGATCGTGCGCGCCTGGTCGGCGATGGCCCGTGTGATGGCCTGACGGATCCACCAGGTGGCGTAGGTGCTGAACTTGTACCCCCGTCGGTAGTCGAACTTCTCCACCGCGCGGATGAGACCCAAGTTGCCCTCCTGGATGAGGTCGAGGAAGAGCATCCCGCGCCCGACGTAACGCTTGGCGATGGAGACGACGAGGCGCAGGTTGGCCTCGATCAGCTCGCGTTTGGCGTCCCTGTCGTGGCGCTCGATGCGCCGCGCCAGGGAGACCTCCTCCTCGGCCGTGAGCAGCGGTACCTTGCCGATCTCCTTGAGGTACATGCGCACCGGGTCGTTGGTGGGCATCCTGACCGAGAGGTCGAGCCTGGGGACGGCGTCCTCCGCCGGCTTGGCGCCGGCGGCTCCGGCCTCGCCGGCGCCCTCGGCCTCGAGGATGTCGATGCCGAGGTCGGTGAACAGGTTGTAGACGCCGTCGATCTGCTCCGGCGTGAGTTCCACGTCCTGGAGCACGTCGGCGATGTGGTCGCCCGTGAGATAACCCAGCTCGCGACCCTCCTCGACGAGCAGACGCACCTCGTCGATACCGAGCTCCGCGGCATCGAGCGCCTTCTCGCGGTCTTCGGGGGTGTCCGTCACGTCACCCGTCCTCGACTCTGCCTGGTATCGTCCTCCACCGGGATGGCGCGGAGCGCCTCGCGCAGGCTGCGGCGGAGCCCCTCGAGCCTCGCCAGTTCCTCCGCCTGGGTCCCAGTGTCGCCATCTTCCCTCGTGACCTTGAGCCGCGCGATCAGCCGGCCCACCTGCGCCTCCTGCAGACGTAAGAAGAGTTCCTCCACCACGACCGCGGTGAAACGCTCCCGCCCGGCGCGGACGATGATCTCGGCGAACGCCTCCGCGCCCTCGCCGGCCTCGGCGCCGCCGGCCGGCGGCGCATCGCCGGCGGCCCCGGCGGCCAGCCGCTCCTTGACCAGCCGCAGCGCGGCGCGCGTCCCGGCGCCGGCGAAGAAGCTCTCGTCGACGCCCTCCAGGGCCCTCCGACCGGCCTGCGGCTGCGACAGACAGCCGGCGAGGAACCGGACCTCGAGCTCGTGAGCGCCGCCCAGGGCGACGCCCGGCCCGTCGGCCGGCCCGGACGCGCGCCCGCCGCCCCCGACGGCGGCCGGAGGACCGGCGCCGCCGGAGAGCAGGTAGCGCACGCTCTCCGCGGAGAGCTGCAACCTGTCGGCGACGTAGCGCAGCTCGTCGTCGCGCTCCATCGGCGTCGCCGCCTCCGAGAGGACCTCCCTGAGTCGCGCGAACGCGCGCGCCCTTCCGTCGGGCTTGTCGAGGTCGTGGGTGGCGAGCGCCAGGCGGACGTGGAATTGTAGCAGCGTCTGCGCGTCGTCCACAAGCCGGCGGAACCCGTCGCCGCCGGCG
>JAAYBE010000090.1 GCA_012719015.1 Actinomycetota bacterium | reverse complement strand
GCGTGCCGACGGGACCGAGCGGTCCTGACCCCGCCCCGGACGACCGCGGCCCTGCGTCGAGCAGCTCCCCCTCCACCCGGACGGTGTGCTTGTCCGGTGCGAACGTGGTCTCCACGTCCAGGAGCCCGAGGCCGTCGACGCTCCCGGCGTCCGACTCCACGCCGTCCGGGTCGTGGATGCAGCGGCCGAGCATCTGGTAACCGCCGCAGACGCCGATCACGGGGATCCCGGCGGCCCTCTCCGCCACCGCCGTCGCGAGCCCGCTGCCGCGCAGCCAGGCGAGGTCGGCGATCGTGCTCTTGGTGCCGGGCAGCACGATCGCCGCGACGCCCTGGAGCTCCCGCGGCGCCGTCACGTAGCGGACGTCGACGTCCGGCTCGTCCGCCAGCACGTCGAAGTCCGTGTAGTTGCTGATGAACGGCAGCCGCACCACGGCGATCTGCAGCGGCGCCTCCGGCTTCGTCCGGCGCCGCCGGTCCTCGATGCCGAGCGAGTCCTCCTCGTCGCCGCGCCAATCGGGCAGCATGGGCACCACCCCCAGGGTCGGGATGCCGGTGCGCTCACGCAGCAGGTCGATGCCGGGGTCGAGCAGACTGGCGTCCCCGCGGAACTTGTTGATCACGAACGCGGCCACCAGCCCCCGCTCCTCGGGCGTGAACAGCTCGACGTGGCCCACGAGGCTGGCGAACACGCCGCCCCGGTCGATGTCGCCGACGAGGAGCGCCGGTGAGCGCGCGTAGAGCGCCATCTTCATGTTGACGATGTCCCGGCCGCGCAGGTTGACCTCGGCCGGGCTGCCGGCCCCCTCCATCACGACGAGGTCGTACTGCGCCCGGAGGCGCTCGAAGGCCGCGGTGACGACGGGCCAGACCTCCGGCTGATAGGCGTGGTACTCGCGTACGGCCATGTGTCCCACGGGACGCCCCAGGACGATCACCTGGCTGCCTGTGCGCGAGCTCGGTTTGAGCAGCACGGGGTTCATGTCCACGTGCGGCTCGAGGCCGGCCGCGCGTGCCTGGTACGCCTGCGCGCGCCCCAGCTCGCCACCCTCGCGTGTGACGTACGAGTTGAGCGCCATGTTCTGCGCCTTGAAGGGGACGACGCGGTAGCCGCGGCGCGCGTAGATGCGGCACAGGGCCGCGGCCAGCACGCTCTTGCCGGCGTGCGAGCCCGTGCCGAAGCACATGATCGACCTGGCGCCGGACGAGGTCGGGGAGACGAAGGGTGTCACAGCTCCACTCCTCTGCGGGCGGGGACGTCGGGGTACGGATGACGCACGGCGGTCATCTCGGTCACGAGCGCGGCCGCCGCGACCAGGGCGTCGGGAGCGCCGCGGCCGGTGGTGACGACCTCCTGCCGGGGCGGCCGCGCGGCCAGCGCGGCGAGGACCTCGTCCAGGGGGACGAGCCCGTGCCGCAGGGCGGCATGGAGCTCGTCCAGCACGACGAGGTCGCACCCGGGGTCGGACAACGCCGCCCGGGCGGCGGCCCAGGCCGCCGCGGCGGCGGCGCGGTCCGCGTCCGTGGCCTCGCCGCGCAGCAGGCCGCTGCGCTCCACGGCCGGGCGCACGACGCGGATCCCGGCCGCACGCAGCGGCCCCAGCTCGGAGCTCTCGCGACCGCCCTTCACGAACTGGACGAAGGTCACGCCGAGACCCGCCCCGCGGGCCCGCAGGGCCTGGCCGACGGCGGCCGTGGTCTTGCCCTTGCCGTCGCCGGTGTACACCTGGAGCAGTCCGCGCCGGGACGCGGGCGCGGCGACCACCCCGGGCTGCCGCTCGAGCCACGCCAGCACGTCCGCGGCCGACAGAGCCGGCCGCGGAGCGACGGCGTCCACGTCACCCGTGGCGCCGAGGCCGGCCGTCGGCGCCGCCGGTCGCTCCACCACGACGGCGGTCGCCCCGACGAGCTCCGCGGCGCGCAGCTTCTCCTCAAGCCCCCCGGTCGTGCCGCTGTCCTTGGTCACCAGCACGGTGGCGCCCAGGTGGCGCAGCAGCGCGGCGTCCAGCTCCGTGCTCGTGGGTCCCTGCAGGGCGAGCACGTCACGGGGCTCCAGGCCCGCGGCCGCGCAGGCTGCGAGCGACGCGGGCACGGGCAGGACGCGCGCGACGAGGCGGACGCCCGCCTCGCGCGCGGCCCGCGCGTACACGTCCACCGTCGTGCTGCCCACAGTGAGCAGGATCGCGCCGGCCGTCTCCAGTGCCAAGTCCACCGCGAGGCGCGCGGCCTCTCCGGCGTCCGTCGCACGCACGACGCCCGACGGCAGATCAGCGGCCGGCCGCTCCAGACGCAGGTACGGCCGACCCTGTTCGGCGCACACCGCGGCCGCGGCGGCGGAGATCCGCGCGGCGAAGGGGTGCGTGGCGTCCACGACCGCCGCCGCCGCCGCGACGAGCTGCTCCAGCTCCGGCTCGCCCAGCGGGCCGCCTCTCACCGCCGCCCCGGTCGATCCCGCCAGGCGCGCACCGTACGCACTCGCCGCGCTCACCAGCACGTCGTGGCCGGCCCGCCGCAGCTCGGCGGCCAGCCGGCGGGCGTCTGCCGTGCCTCCGAGGAGGAGGATCACGTGCGATACCCCCGGGGGGTCACCATGCGGCCGTCCCGCACCGACGTCGCCCCGTTGCCGACCACGAGGAGGGTGAGCATGTCCACGTCCTCCTCACGCAGCTCGCCCAGCGTGGTGATGCGCGCCTCCTGCCCGTCGCGCAGCGCGTTGCGCACCAGCCCGACGGGCGTGTCGGGCGCGCGGCGGGCGCGCAGGATGGCGAGCGCGCGCCGCAGCGGCTCGTGCCGCCGCGTGCTGCGCGGGTTGTAGAGCGCGAGGACGAAGTCGCCGTCGGCGGCGGCCGTGAGCCGCCGCTCGATCACCTCGAGCGGCGTGAGCAGGTCGCTCAGGCTGACCACCGCGAAGTCGTTCATGAGCGGCGCGCCGAGGCAGGCGGCGGCGGCGCTGGCGGCGGTCACGCCCGGCACCACCTCCACCGTGACGGGCGATCCCTCCGGCAACAGCTCGAGGACCAGTCCGGCCATGCCGTACACACCGGCGTCGCCGGTGCTGACGACCGCGACGCGGGCCCCGGCCGTCGCCGCCGCGACGGCCGCCTCGGCCCGCGCCGTCTCCTGACGCATGGCGCCGGCGACCGTGCGCTTGCCGGCCGTCAGGTCGGCGATCAGCTCCAGATACGGCCTGTACCCGACGATGACGTCGGCGGCGGCCAGGGCCGCCGCCGCCGCCGCCGTCAGGTGCGCCCGTCCGCCTGGTCCCAGGCCGACAAGCCACAGATGTCCTGCGCCAGCGCCACCGTCACGCCGTCCCGCGCCAGTCTCGGCGCGAGGAGCTGCGTCTGGACGCCGGTCAGCATCGCTGCCGGTTCGCATACCGCGGCCACTCCTGTGATCTCTTCCACGAATCCCGGCTCGCGCAGCGCGTCCTGCAGGACGCGGATGCGCTCCCGGCCCACGATCTGCACGGGCGCCTCCAGCCGCTCGGCGGCCTCCAGGATGCCCGCTTCGTCACGCTTGAGGTCGATGGTCGCCAGCAGGCGCACGTCGTGGCGCGTGAGCCCGGCGGCGGTGAGGGCCTCGTCCACCGCCGCCAGCACCTGCTCCGCACTCACGCCCCGTCGTGCGCCGACGCCGACGACGATGCGACGCCGCGCCTCGCTGCCCGTGGTCACCACCGCCTGCCCCTGTGTCTCGGCGGCGATCTGCTCGGCGAGGCGGTTGGCGCCGCCCTCGTGCCCGGAGAGCAGGCTGACGACGTACCTCCCGACATCGTCCACCACGACCACCGCAGGATCCTCATGCTTGTCGGACACGTGCGGCGCGATGGCCCGCACCACGATCCCGCTGGCCATCACACCGATGATGGCGGCGTGGTCCGGCCAGAGGCGGCCGACGAGCGCCGCCATGTCGCCCTCGTACACGGCGAGACCGGGCAGGTACGCGCGCGGCGCCCACAGTGAAACGCGTTCCGGCTCGGCGAACCGCGCGCGCAGTCCCAGCGCCAGCCGGGCGCCCGGCTCCGAGGCCGTGATGACGGCGATGCCGCCCGGGCGGGGAACGTGGATCACGTCGCCCGTCCTCGCCCGTCGCCCGGCTCCTCCGCCGCCCGGTACCCGTGTGTGAAGCCCGGGTCGTAGAGCAGCGATGCGTCGCCCTCGTTGCGCAGCGCGTCGCCGACCAGGATCATCGCGGTGCGGTCGATCCCGGCCTCCGCCGCCTGGGCCG
>JAAYBE010000089.1 GCA_012719015.1 Actinomycetota bacterium | reverse complement strand
CCGCGGAGCATCCACACCCCGCTGAAGGAGAGGTCCATGGCGTACGCAGAGGATTTCGAGAAGGCCCTCCAGGTGGGCCGGCCGCCCAACGTCCGGGAGCTGTTCCCGAACTCCAGGGCGCTGCTGGTCAGCGGCAAGGCCGTCGACCGTGCGATGCGCGCCAAGGGCGACGCCATCGCGATGGCCGCCAACGGCCGCAACTCGTTCGTGATCCGCGGGGCGCTGAGGGCGGCGCAGCGGGCCAACGCCGCCCTCATCATCGAGATCGCCAAGTCCGAGGGCGGGCAGAAGGCGTACTGCGCCGTCAACTACTGGAACATGGCGCGCATCGTCGACTCCCTGTGCAACGAGATGGGCATCACCATCCCGGTCGCGGTCCACGCCGACCATTACGGCATCAAGAACGACCAGGACCTCGAACAGGCGATGACCGAGATCCCCTCCCTGTTCGAGGCGGGCATCACGTCGATCGCCATCGACGCCTCGCATCAGCCCAACGACAAGAACCTGCTGGCCAACCTCGCCGTGAACCCCCACATCCCGTCCTGGGCCGGGCTCGAGACCGAGATCGGCGAGATCAAGGGCAAGGAGGGCCTCTCGACGCCGGACGAGGCGCTGTACCTCATCCAGGGGCTCAACGCGCACGGCATCGCCGCCGACTGGATCGCGCTCAACAACGGCACGACGCACGGCATCGAGGCCTCGGACGCCGGCATCCAGGTCGATCTCACCGCCGAGATCCACAAGGTCCTCGAGCCCTACCACGTGAGCGGGGCGCAACACGGCACGTCGGGCAACAACTCCGACCGCCTGCGCGAGATCGCCGCCAGGACGCACACCACCAAGGCCAACGTGGCCACCGCCCTGCAGATGATCAGCTGGGGCCTCGAGGTCAACGACTACGGCAACGCGCAGCTCGACGCCGACGGCGGCTTCATCAAGGTCGAGGGCGAGGGCGTCACCGAGGAGATGTGGGCCCAGATCGTCGCCTTCGCCGACGAGAAGGGGTGGAAGAAGGGCGACTACAAGAACCTCAACCTGCCCTTCGAGAACCGCCTCCTGGCGCAGCCGGCGGCGGTCCGCGAGCGCATGGCTAAGCGGGTCGAGGACTTCGCCTACAAGATGATGACCGAGGTCTTCAACGCCCAGGACACCGCGCCGCTCGCTGTGGCGGCGATCCTGGAGGCGGGATCCTGCGACCTGGGCCCCAAGGTCGGGCGCATCGAGGACCCCGCGGAGTGGACCGAGGAGAAGATCGTCGCGCGGGCCGCGACGCTGGACAGCGACAAGGGCGCCGCGGGCGACTTCGACGACTGACGGGGTGCGCGCCGGGCGCCGCCGCGGCCCCGGCGCGGAGCAGAGACGGGGCGGCGGCCGGCCTTCAGCCGGCCGCCGCCCCGTCGTCTCCGGCGAGCGCCCCGTAGACGCCCGGCCGCCGGCACCTCATGCCCCACACCTCGCGCTCACGCCACGCGCGCAGCGCGCCGAGGTCGAGGCGGACGACGCAGACGGACTCCGCCTCCGCGGCCTCGAACACGCGCGTGTCGCGCCCACGGCCGTCCGCGTCGAAGGCGATCGGGTCGACCACCGTCGAGTGCCCGTTCTCCTGCGGCGCCGCGTAGTTGGCCACCGCCACGGCCGTCATGTTCTCGAACGCGCGCGCCCGCACCTGGCCGAGACGGTTCTCCTCCAGCTCGCAGGCGTTGGGCACGAGGATGAGCTCCGCACCGCCGAGCGCCAGTAGGCGCGCGGCCTCAGGGAACTCACGGTCGAAGCAGATCATGGCGCCCACGTCCACGGGTCCCGAGCGCGTCTCCAGCCGGGTCACCGGGAACCCGGCCCCGGGCGTCAGCGCCTGCTCGGGCAGGTCGAAGTCGCAGGTGTGCACCTTGGCGTAGGTGAGCGCCTCGCGGCCGCGCCGGTCGAAGAGCGTGAGCGTGTTGCGCGGCCCGTCGTCCGTCCGTTCGAGATAGGTCACGGCGATCGCCATGCCCAGCTCCTTCGCGAGCCCCGCATGCGCGGCCACCCACGGGTCGTGGCGGTCCAGTGCCTGTCGCCGCCAGCGGTCGAGGTCGTCGTCGGGGAAGGCGTACCCCGTGCTCCACATCTCGGGGAACAGCGCGATGTCGGCCCCCTCGGCCGCGGCGCGGCGGCAGGCCGCGGAGCCTCGTTCGAGGCTCTCACCGCGGTCGTAGCCGGCGCCGCGGAGCTGGAGAAGCGCGACGCGGAGCTCGCCGCCGTTCACCGAGACGTCTCCTCGCCGGCGGCTCCAGCACGGACCTCTCCGAGGCCGACTCCCCCACTGCCGGCCTCGGCGCCCTCCGCCCGGCCGAACACCGTCGTCTCGCCGGGCCGCAGCACGCGGACCTCGACCTCAGGCGCCAGGCGGGCGGCGTGACGCGCGAACGCGTGCGGCCACTCGGACCACCTGGCGTTGAGTCGGGGCGGCAGCCACGGCGGATAGACGGCGCCCCAGTGGACCGGCACGCAGGCGGCGGGCCGCAGCAGCCGCAGCGCCTCGGCCGCCGTGAGCGGGCCGAGGTGGTCGTCGGGCAGCCGCGGACCCCACCCGCCCACGGGCAGCACGGCGACGTCGACAGGCCCCACGTCGCCCATCTCCTCGAACAGCCCCGTGTCGCCGGCGAAGTAGACGCTCAGGCCGCCCTCGACGACGAAGCCGAGCGCGGGCGAGCCCCCGGCGAACGGGTGCCGCCTGCCGGAGTGCGCCGCCGGGACGGCTCGGATGCGCACGCGCGCGGCACCTGCTCCCGCGACCGCCGGCGGCGGCCCGTCCTTGTCCGTCAGACTCGCCCGCACCTCGTCGCCGGATGGGGCCCTGCCGTCGATCTCCACCTCGCCCCCGGCCTCCATCTCGAGCGGCGTGAACCCGAGCCGCCGCAGCAACGCCCCGAGGCCGCGCGGCGCGACGACCGGCGTCCGCCGGTCGATGAGCCGCAGCGACGGCAGGTCCAGGTGATCCAGGTGCGCATGCGAGACGAGCACGGCGTCGAGGTCCCGGGACGCGGCCGGCGGGGGCGGCGGGCCGCGGCGGATGAGCACGCCGACCCGCCGCCGGAGCAGCGGGTCGGTGAGCAGCCGCACGCCGTCCATCTCCAGCAGCACGGTCGCATGCCCGACGTACGTGATCGCCAGCGAAGACGTGAGCGCCCCGGGATCCATGAGGATACTCTATCCCGCGCCCGGCACTCCGCCTCGCGCTTCCCGGTGGGTCCGGGCTCAGGGATCGAGCAGCATCCGGTCGACGGCGAACGCCTCGCCGGCGACCTCGTGGAACTTCTCGATGAGGTCCGAGACCTGCAGAGCCGCCTTCTGCTCGTGGTCCAGGTCGAGCACCACACGCCCGGCGTGCATCATGAGCAGCCGGTCTCCGTAGCGCAGCGCCAGCTCCATGTTGTGCGTGACCATCAACGTGGTGAGGCCGCGCTCCGTGACGATCTCCCCGGTGAGCTCCATGATCGTCGCCGCCACCTTGGGGTCGAGCGCCGCCGTATGCTCGTCGAGCAGCAGCAGGCTGGGCTGGACGATGGTGGCCATGAGCAGCGACATCGCCTGGCGCTGGCCCCCGGACAGCTTGCTCACCCCGGCCTTGAGCCTGTCCTCCAGCCCCATGCCGAGGCGGGCGAGCTGCTCACGCATCACGGCGCGGCGCTTGTTGGTCACGCCCATGCGCAGACCGCTGCGCTTGGTCCGCATCAGCGAGATGGCCAGGTTCTCCTCGATTGTCATGTCCGGCGCCGTGCCGGCGCGCGGGTCCTGGAACACCCGGCCGATGCTGCGGCTGCGCACGTAGTCCGGCAGCCTGGTCACGTCGCGACCGCCCAGCACGATCCTGCCCGCGGTGACGGGGAAGGTGCCGGCCACCGCGTTGAGGAGCGTCGACTTGCCCGACCCGTTGGAGCCGATGATGCTCACGAACTGACCCGCCGGCACCTCCAGGTCGATCCCGTCCAGCGCGACGACCTCGTTGGCCGTTCCCGGGAAGAACAGCTTGCGCACACCCCTCAGCTCGAGCGGAGCGGCACAGCAGGGCGACGCCCCCTCGGCGCTCCGCGCGACGGCGTGACCCTGGGCTTCGCTCACGAGTGCATCACCTTCTTGCGCACCGTGGGCACCGAGAGCGCGACGACCACGAGCACCGCCGTGAGCAGCTTCAGGTCGGTCGGCGCGATGCCCAGCCGCAGGCTCACGGCGATCAGCAGCCGGTACACGATCGAGCCGCCGATCACGCTGAAGAGCACCCAGCTCACGCTGCGCACACCGAACAGCACCTCGCCCATGATCACCCCGGCGAGGCCGGCGACGATCGTGCCGATGCCCATGCCGACGTCGGCGAAGCCCTGCTGCTGTGCGACCAGCGAGCCGCTCAGGGCGACCAGCGCGTTGGCGATGCCGAGCCCGACGATCCGGGTGACGTTGGTGTTGGTGCCCATGGCGCGGATCATGCCCTCGTTGTCCCCCGTGGCCTGCAGGCAGAGGCCGAACTCGGTGTGCAGCAGCCAGTCCAGCAGGTACTTGATCACGAGAGCGAGCGCCGCCAGGCCGATGATCAGGTTCCAGCCCGACATCGAGACCGAGAACAGGGCGCCGATCTTGTCGAAGACCACGTCCACCCCCAGGAGGGGGACGTTGCTCCTGCCCATGATGCGCAGGTTGACCGTGTACAGCGCGGTCATGGTGAGGAT
>JAAYBE010000088.1 GCA_012719015.1 Actinomycetota bacterium | reverse complement strand
TCTCCGGGTCGCGTGAGCTCGCAGTTGCCGCCGCCCTCGGCCGCCATGTCGACGATCACGGCCCCGGACCTCATCTTCTCCACCACGTCGGCCGTGACGAGCTTGGGCGACGGCCGACCGGGGACCGCGGCGGTCGTGATCACGGCGTCGGCGGCGATGATGTGACTGTCCACGATCTCCTTGGCCTTGGCCTTCTCCTCGTCGGTGAGCTCGCGAGCGTAGCCGCCCTCGACCTCGGCGTCGATCCCGGTGTCGATGAAACGCGCCCCGAGCGACTGCACCTGTTCGGCCGTGACGGCCCGCACGTCGTAGGCCTCCACCATCGCCCCCAGCCGGCGCGCCATGGCGATCGCCTGCAGGCCGGCCACGCCGACCCCCAGAACGACCACCTTCGCCGGCCGCAAGGTGCCCGCGGGAGTCATCAGCATCGGGTAGTAGCGGCCGGCCAGCGAGGCGGCCATCAGGCCGGCCTTGTACCCCGCGATCGAGGCCTGACTGGTCAGCGCGTCCATCGACTGCGCCCGTGTGGTGCGCGGCAGCAGCTCCAGGGCGAGGCCGGTGATCCCGCCGTCGCGGAGGGCTGCGACCGACTCGGTCGCCGTGTACGGCTGCAGCAGGCCGATGAGGACCGTACCCCGGCTCATCAGCCCGACCTCCGCCGGGGTCGGCGGGTCGACCTTCAAGACCACGTCGGCGGCGAAGACCTCCGCCGGGTCGTCGACCAGCGTGACCGTCGTGTACTCCTCGTCGCGGACGTGACTCAACGCACCTGCCCCACGTTCGAGGAGAACCTCCGCGCCGAGCGCGGCGAACTTCTCCGCGACCGCCGGGACCGTGGCGACGCGTGTCTCCCCCGTCGCCCGCTCCCGAGGCACGCCTATGCGGACTGCCATCTGACCTCCTCATGCGAGGGGCCCACGCCGGGCCCTGTCACTGCCTTCCCACGCGCCGTGGCGCAAAAACCTCGTCTCCCGGCGTGGTTCGCCCGGGGAGGGCAGGTCACCGTCCCCGCGCGCCGGGTCGTCGTCCCGCGACCCGGCCGACGGTCACCCCTCGCGCGGCAGCATCCCCATCTTCTTCAACGACTTGTGCGCTGCGGCGGCCACCGACCGGTCCACGTCCCCCGTCGCCCGTCGCAGGGCGTCCGCCGCCGCGGGGTCCCCGATCTTGCCCAGCGCCTCGACCACGATCAGGCGCAGCAGAGGGTCCGGGTTGTGCAGCGCGAGGCACAGCGGCTCGACCGCCTGCGGGTCCTTCATCATCCCGAGCACGAAGGCCGCGTCCTGCCGCCGGTGCAGATGGCCCTGCTCGAGGATGAAGACCAACCGGTCCCGTGCCGGCGGCCCGACGAGCACCAGCGCGTCGCGGGCGACGGCGAGGTGCGCCAGGTTCTTGGTCTGCAGCCGCTCGATCAGCTCGTCGAGATGACCCTCCAGGGCGAGCCGCGCCTCGCCCGCCACCTGCGGGTCCTTGTGGCGGGCGGCTCTGACGAGGCCGTCGATGTTGCCCTTGGCGCGGAGCTTCGCGACGTTGGGCGGGCCGAACAGGGTCACGGGGCTCTCCTCACGGTCGACCTCAGGACGGGGCACAGGCGGACGTCCTCCACCGTCTGTCTGCGCGAGCGGAGTCTACCGCAGAATCCGGTTGGCGACCTCGAGCAGCCGCGTCGGCAGGTCGCGGAAGGTGCGCACCGGGAACACGTCGCCGTGGCCGGCGTCGGCGAGCTCGCGGCAGAGCTCGGGGTTCATCTTGTAGTCCTCGGTGAGGAGGACGAAGAGCTGCGGGAAGCGGTGCGCGAGAGGCCGCGGGTCGCCGCCGACGGTGGCGACGCCGTCGGTGATCAGCAGCCCGCTGCGGCGGGGGTCGCGCCCGCGCTCCAGCTCGGCCGCGCCCAGCGTCAGCGCGTCCGCCAGGTTGGTGTACCCGCGCACCGGCTGGTCGAGCATGCGGCGGACCACCTCCTGGGGCGGGTCGGGCACCTCGAGATGGGACACGGCCGTCGCCCTGCTCTCGAAGACGACCACCGAGAGGTCCTCAGGACGCAGCTTGAGAGCGAGGACCGCGGCGGCGACGGCGGCCACGGCCATGTTCTCGCCGCTCATGCTCAGCGACGTGTCGACCATGAGCACGACCTGGTGCCGGCGGTCCACGCGACGCTGCACGATCCAGTCGCCCCGCTCCGGGTACGCCTTGCCGATGACGTTGTCCACCGTGGCCTCGACGTCCAGCTCCCCGCCCCACGGTTCGGTCAAGGGCTCACGCACGGTCTGGGTGGCCGCCTGGAGCGGACCGACGAGCCGCGCCGCCTTCTGCAGAACGGCGCGAGCGGCCAGCCGCTCTGCGTAATAGCGCAGGCCGGGGTCGGCGACGCGGCACCCGTTACGCGTGAGGTTGACCGCGATGGTCCAGCCGTCCAGGGCCTCCACAGCGACGCCGTAGCGCTCCGCCAGCGCCTCGAGCGGAGCGTCCCCGGCGGGGAGTTCCGGGGCGCACGCCGGCAGGCCGCGGACCTCCACGCGGCCGTCGTGCCGGAGAGGAGCCCCGGCCGATGGGATCAGGCTTTTGGGAGCGGCCCGGCCGGCGCGAGAGCGACGTCCGGGTCCTCCCCGCGCTCGACCACAAGCTCGAACAGCTCGTCGAGCGCGACCCCGAAGTCCGCGTCGATGTCGTCGCGCAGGTCGACGCGGGTCGTGAGCGCCG
>JAAYBE010000087.1 GCA_012719015.1 Actinomycetota bacterium | reverse complement strand
CCGGCCGGCGCGAGAGCGACGTCCGGGTCCTCCCCGCGCTCGACCACAAGCTCGAACAGCTCGTCGAGCGCGACCCCGAAGTCCGCGTCGATGTCGTCGCGCAGGTCGACGCGGGTCGTGAGCGCCGCCTCCGCCGCGCGGCGCAGCGTCTCCGCGCCCACGGGCTCGCGCCCGCCGTCACCGTCGCCGCGCAGCCGCTCGGCGATCGCCACGGTCGCGATGGCGCCGCGGACCGACGCCCCCTTGCGGAAACGGGCGTGCAGCCGTGTCGCCCGCGTGAGCCGCACGGCGGCGCGGACGAGGTCGGCGTCGTCCGACCCGGTCTCGGCGACCACGATCGCGGTCTCCTCGGCGGCGTCCTGGTAGTCGAGCGCCAGGTGCTCGAAGCGATCCCGCAGCGCCTCGGAGAGGTGCCCCGTGGCGACGTACTCCACCGGGTTCTGCGTGGCCACCACCTGGAACCCTTCCGCCGCCCTCACCTCGCCGATGTGCGGCAACTGCAGCAGTCTCTCGTCCAGCGCCGGCAGGAGCACGTTCTGCACGCTCTCCGGCATGCGGTTCAGCTCGTTGATGAAGAGCACCTTGCCGCCGCGCATGGCATCGACCAGCGGGCCGGCGAAGAACGTCTCCTCGCGGTAGCCCTGCTTGAGCACCAAGGGCGGGTCGAACCAGCCGGTGAGCTTGCTCTCCGAGTAGCGGTCGTCGCCGTCCACGCGCACCGTGTCGCGTCCGAGATGGCTGCACACCGCCAGCGCGACGGTCGTCTTGCCCACTCCCACCGGGCCCTCCAGCAGCAGGTGGCGCCCCGCCCCGAGCACGGCGATCGCGGTGGCCAGTTCGTCCTCGCGGCCGACGATCCCGTGCCGCTCCTGGATCTGCTTGATGGGCGTCATCTCGTCACCTTCGTCCCCGGTGTCGGTGTTTCGGTGGACCGTCGTCCCGCCCCGGCGAGAGTCAGGAGATCATCCGGGCGCGCCGACAGGGGACCATGATACGGGCTGCCCCGCGGCCCGGCCACCGGCGGCGACCGCCTGCTCCCGGCCTCGGTCGCCCGCATGAGCCTCCCTCTCGCGACGTCGCGGCCGGCCGGTCCCTCAGCGCAGCACCCGGTCGGCCACGTCCAGCATGCGGCGCGGCAGTGCGGGGAAGCCGTCGACCCGCACCAGACCGCCGCCGGCCGCACGCGCGATGCCCTCGCCGGCATGAAGGCGCGGCGCGATCCACACGGTGGCCGCGCCGCGGTCTCCGTCGCCGGCGGGCGGCCTCTCCATGAGGAGCACGTGCAGGCGTCCGAACCGCGCCGCCGCCGGCAGCGGATCGGCGCCGCTGGTGCGGACGCCGTCGCTCACGAGCAGACCGCAGCGCCCGGGGTCGCGGCCGCGCTGCAGCTCGTCGTGTCCGAGCCGGAGAGCCGCCTCGATGTCCGTGCCGCCGCCACACGGCACCGCCAGCATGCGCTGCACCAACTCCGCCGGGGACACCGCCTCGCCGAGACGCGAGACCGGCCGGGCGTCGTCGGCGAACAGCACGACCGCCAGATCGCCGGGGCGCACCTTGAGCGCCAGGACCGCAGCGGCCACCGCCGCGAGCGCCATCTTCTCACCCGCCATGCTCAGCGACGTGTCGACCATGAGCACGACCTGACGCCGTCGGTCGACGCGACGCTCCACGACGATGTCGCCCGGCTCCGGATACGGTTTGCCCAGGAGGTTCTCCAGGGTGGCCTCCACGGCGAGCTCGCCCGCCCATCCCTCCGTCAGCGGCTCGCGCACCGTCCTGGTCGCGCTCCTCAGCGGGCCCACCAGCAGACCGGCCCTACGGAGCACGGCGCCTGCTGCGAGTCGCTGCGCGCACAGGTAAGCCCGCTCACCGGCGTGACGCAGCCTTCCCGAGCTCAGATCGCCGGCGAGGCTCCACCCGTCCAGATCGTCCGGCGCCCTGCGCAACTGCTCGGCGAGCGCCCGGCGGTCGTCCGTCGAGCACGCCCGCAGGCGCTCCGGCCTGGCCGACGACCGCGTCTGCGCACAGTCGACGGACGACCGTGCGGCCGCGTCCGCCCCGCCCCCGCCGAGCGCCTCCACGAACCCGTCCGCGTCCGGGTCTTCGCCCTGCGCGACGACCAGCTCACAGAGCTGGTCCAGCACCTCGTGCAGCCCGACGTCCCCGTCGCACAGTTCGACCCGGCCCACGAGGGCTGCTCTCAAGGCGCGGCGCAGAGGCGCGAGGGCGGGGCCCGCAGGCGCGCCGTCACCGAACCCCATCACCAGCTCGACGAGGGCCGCCGCGCCGCGCACCGAGGCGCCCCGACGCAGGCGCGGGTGGACACGCGTCGCCCGCACGAGACGCACCGCCGTGCGCACCAGCGCATCGTCGCTGCACCCCGTGAGACGTGCCACGATCGCCTCCTCCTCGACGGCGCTCTGGTAGGCGAGAGCGAGGTGTTCGAAGCGGTCCTGCAGGGCCTCGCTGAGGTGTCCGGCGGCGACGTAGTCGGCCGGGTTCCGGGTCGCCACGACCACGAATCCGGGCGCCGCCTCGACCGCGCCGAGATGCGGCACACGCACGACCCCCTCGTCGAGGGCCGGCAACAGGAGGTTCTGGGCGGCCTCCGGCAGCCGGTCCAGCTCGTTGAGGAACAGCGCGCAGCCCGCGCTCATGGCGCGCACGAGCGGGCCGGGGACGAACGCCTCCTCCCGATACCCGACACGGAGCACCAGCGGCGGATCGAACCATCCGGACAAACGGCTCTCCGGGAAACGCCCGTCGCCGTCCACGCGGACCACGGGCAGCCGGAGGCGCTCGCACGCCGCCGCGGCCAGCGTGGTCTTGCCGCATCCGACCGGACCTTCCAGCAGCAGATGACGGCCGCTCCCGAGCGCGGCGCACGCGACGGCCATCTCGTCCTCACGCCCGATCATCGGTCCGCACGGTAGCACGTGACGCGCTCCGCGCCCACTCCGCGCGCCCGCACTCGTGAGGTCAGGGGACGGCGGCGGGCTTGCGAGCGCTCAGGCGCGGAAGCGGAACCCGAACCCGGGCTCCTGGGCGTCAAGCGGAACGAGCGGGCTGGGCGGCACGCCCGCGTGCGGCTCGCCGTGGTAGACGCGCGGCGCGACGTCGTTGGCGCCGTCGGGGTAGAACAGGCTGGCCAGCGCCTCGATCTGGTCGCGCCCGACGCCGAGCTCGAACTGCCCGCCGCCGTACAGCGCCATGCCCGCAGCCTGTGCCCGTGCGATGCAGTCGAACAGCGCCCGCAGTCTGCCGAAGCGGGAGGGCTTGATGTTGAGATGACGCAGCGTGAACGCGTCGCAGGCCGGGGCGCAGACCTCGCGCACGCGCGCGGACAGCGCGATCACGTCCTCCCAGGAGTGGACCGGCGCGTCGAAACTGAACCGCGCTTCCGCGCCGCGCAGAGCCTCCCGGGCGGGACCCTCGAAGGCGGGGTCCTCCAGCACGGCGTCGGGGAACGCGCGGGCGACCAGCGCATACTGCACCGGGTCCGGCGGGTTGTCCACGGGCGACCCTGAGTAGAAGGCCTTGAAGTCGAGAGCACGCACGCGTCCGGTCGCGGCGATCTCCTCCATCAGCCGCTCGTCCCACTCGGGCGTGGGGTCCAGCTTGAACTCGAGCCGGGGGTCCACCGCGAGCCACGGCTTGATGTCCAGCCGCGTGCTGAGCACGAAGCGCACCGGCGCGTAGGTCCGCCGCACCGCGTCGCCCAGGCTGCTCCCGCGCTGCCGCAGGGCGAGGTCCAGCGCGGCGCTCTCGAACGCCCAACGTCGGTGGTACCGGGACGATCCGTCCTGCGGCGCTCGCCCGGGGAACAGGTCGAGCGTCTCGAGGTGCGCCGAGTACGAGTCCAGGGTCCACCTCCCGGCCACGGGCAGGGCCGCCGGGTAGTCGTCGTGGTCCTCAGCCTGGTAGGTCACGTCCTCCCCGCGGCCCTCCAGCCCGGCGCCCGTGAGGACGACCTCCGTGGTCACGCGGCGGAACCCGCTCGAGACGTCCAGCTCGTGACGTTCCGTCCGGTATCCCGAGATCTCCAGGTCGAGTGTCGCCAGACGCGGATACACCTGGTCCATCGTCTCGCCCATCGTGCCTCACCTGCCTCGTCGCGACGCGTCCGCCTGGGTTCGCCCCGCCGGCCGTCCCGTTGCGCCGCTTCTACCCCGTCTGGACCCACGGCAAGCGGCGCATCCTTCTGTCATACTGACAGTCCGTGCCCCACTTCCGCGACATCGGCATCTCGACGAGCGCCTACGCGGGCCTGTCGCTCCCCACGGCCCTCGGGCATATCGCCCGGCTCACCGCGTCGGCCGAGATCCGCTCCTTCGGTCGCCACACCCTGCTCAGCGCGCGCAACCGGACCGCTGCCGTCCGTGCCGGGCTCACCTACTCCGTGCACGGCCCCTTCAGCGACACCGGGATCTGGGACGCGGACGACGCCGTCCGCCGGGCGGCGATGGCCGAGCATCGCCGTCACCTGGAGGCGAGCGCCGAGATCGGCGCCGTGCTCTACGTGGTGCACCCCGACTGGAATCCCCGGCCCGCCCCACGCGACCCCGCCGTCGTGGAGCGACTCGAGCAGTCCTTCGAGACGCTCCGCGCCTGGCAGGAGGAGGTCGGCGTCGGCGTCGTGGTCGAGAACATGCCCGGCGTCGGCATGAGCCACTTCACCCATCCCGGCGATCTGGACCTCCGCGGCCTCGGGCTTCTCCTCGACGTCGGCCACGCCAGCATCAGCGGCTG
>JAAYBE010000086.1 GCA_012719015.1 Actinomycetota bacterium | reverse complement strand
TCCGTATCGAAGCCCAGGCGGCGGCCAGCCTCAGCCACCCGAGCATCGTGGCGGTGTACGACCGCGGCAGCGCGGACGGCGTCACCTACATCGCCATGGAGTACGTGCGCGGGCAGTCCCTCAAGCAGCGGATCCGCCGCGACGGTGCGCTGCCGCCCGACGAGGCCGTGACGACGGCGCTGGCCGTCCTCTCGGCGCTCGATGCCGCGCACGCGCGCGCGATCGTCCACCGCGACGTGACCTCCTCCAACGTTCTGTTGGAGGAGGGCGGCCGCGTGGTCGTGACCGATTTCGGGATCGCCCGCATGGGTTCCTCGACCCTCACGCGCACCGGCGCGATGATGGGCACCTCGTCGTATCTCTCCCCCGAGCAGGCGCAGGGGCGTCCGGCCGACGCGCGGTCCGACCTCTACAGCCTCGGTGTGGTGCTCTTCGAGATGCTCACGGGACGGGTCCCGTTCCGCGGCGACAGTGACGTGGCCGTGGCCATGCAGCATGTCTCGAGCGCGCCGCCCAATCCGCGCTCGATCGCTGCGGGGGTGACCGAGGCGCTGGCGGCCGTGGTGATGCGGGCGCTCAGCAAGGACCCCGCCGACAGATACCAGACGGCGGGGGAGTTCGCGGCCGCGCTGCGCCGGGCGCGCCGGCCGGGGGGCGGCGCCGGCGATGCCGGAGCCGGCGCTCGCCCCGCGACGTCCGCCGCGGCGGCCGCGTCGTCCCCGGCGCCGTCGGCTTCGGCGCTTACGCCCCCTCCGGCCGCAGTCCCCACGAGGGCCGCGGCCTCGGTGCCCGACCCGGCCACTGCGGCCGTCTCGGGGGCGCCGACACGCTACCGCGCCGTCGAGGAGCCGGCAGTCTCGGCGCGGCCGCGCCTGCGCGGCCTGCGCCGCCTCGTGCTGGCTCTCGTGCTGCTGGCGTCGGCGGTCGCGGGGGGATGGGCGGCCTACGTCTATCTGTTCGCCTCCGGCGCGACCGTGCCCGCGGTGATCGGCGAGCGCCGCCAGGTCGCCACCGCGGCCGTGCGGGAGGAGGGCCTCCATCCCGAGCTGCGCTTCGTGTGGTCGGACAAGTTCGCGGAGGGTGAGATCGTGCGCCAGACGCCGCGCGGTGGGACCAAGGTGGATGACGGGGTCGGGGTGACCCTGTGGGTGAGTCGCGGGCCGCTGCACATCCCCGCGCCTGACCTCTCAGGACTGGAGCCCGCCGTGGCGCGCAGCCTCCTCGAGGGTGACTCACTCAAGTACAAGAGCCGTCGGGCGGCCTCGCGGACGGCGCCCAAGGGGCAGGTCTTCCGGCAGGAGCCGGTCGCCGGGACGACCGTGCGACGCGGCGACACGGTGACCTTCTGGGTCAGCAGCGGTCCGCCGCGGGTCGACGTCCCCGACGTCGTCGGTCTGTCGCAGGGCCAGGCCGCCGACGTGCTGGAGAAGGCCGGCTTCGTCGTGAGCACCGATTATGTGGCGGGCTGGGGCGAGATGCCCGGGACGGTGACCGCGCAGGATCCTGTCGCCGGCGTGCGCGGCAGGGCCGGCGACGAGGTGGTCATCAAGGTGGCGGTGTTCTGACGCACGTCGTCCTGCAGATCCTGGGAGTGGCCGCGGTCGCCGTCGTGGAGCTCTGGGCGGCGGTCCCGCTCGGCATGGCCATGGGGCTCGCCGCCCCGCTCGTGTGGGCGGCGACCCTCACCGGGGCGCTGCTCGGCATCGCCGGCGTCGTCCTCGCCGGCGACAGTCTGCGGGCGTGGCTCGTGAGCCGCGTCGGGCGCGGCCGCACGCGGGAGGGCGGTCGGGCGCGGAGGCTCTGGGACCGCTACGGCGTGATCGGCTGGGGCCTGGTGGCGCCGCTCCTGCTCGGCGCGCCGCTGGCGGCGGCGGTGGGGGTCGCGCTCGGCGCCGACCGGCGGCGCCTGATCCTCTGGCTCGGGGCGGGCGCCGCGC
>JAAYBE010000085.1 GCA_012719015.1 Actinomycetota bacterium | reverse complement strand
GGCATCGGTCAGATCGTGCGCGCCCTGGCGACCGGCGACAGCCGCGCCCTGGGCGAGTACAGCGTCCTGACCAGCGGCGTCTCCGGCGCCGTGCCCGGGTACGCGACCCTGGGCATCGTCGAGGCCGCGATGCAGGAGAGCGTGATCTTCCAGGCCGGCGCCCGTGTCATCCCCATGGACGCACCAAGCGTGCGGCTCGCCCGGGTCACCTCGGTGCCGAACGTCCAGCTCCGCCCCGAGGCCGAAGACCGCGAGCTCGCCGACCAGGCGCCCACGTTCACGACCGAGCAGATGGACGCCTTCAGCGCGTTCCTGTTCTGCACCACGAGCCTTGAGTCGCTGGAGGACTGCGCGAACCTCGAGGAGGTCTTGCTGCGCACCTTCGCCCGCCAACTGAGTCTCAGCTTCGACCGCTACGGGCTCGCCGGCACGGGCAACGATCAGCCGCTCGGGCTCGCCTACCTGTTCCCACAGGACGGCGCCTCGACCGTCGACCCCACGGCCAAGGCCGTTTACGCGGCGCTCGTTGAGGCCATCGGCCGCGTGCGCAGCCGGCACCACGCGCCGAGCAGCATCATCATGGACGTGCCCGGCTGGACCGCGCTCCAGATGCTGGTCGACAAGAACGACCAGCCGCTGCAGGCGCCGCCCGCCGTCGCCTCGCTCCCCATGCTCGTCAGCGACTACCTGCCCGCCGAGCCCGCCGGGACGCGGGACGCCATCGTGGGCGACCTCTCGCATCTGCTGATCGGCATCCGCACGAACATGCAGCTCGAGGTCAGCCGCTTGGGCGAGGGCTTCAAGAAGGGCATGGTCGAGATCCGCGGCTACCTGCGCTGGAGCAACCTGGTCGACGACCCGAGCGCGATCTGCGTGGTCCGTGGCCTCGAGGGCGCCGACCTGTCTGACGACGAGTCGCCGGCCGACGAGAGCCCAAGCTCCTAAGGCGGCCGCCATGAGGACACACGAAATCGTCAGGTACAGCCTGGCGCCGCCGGGTGCCGCCGTGGCGCCCGCTGAGGGCGCCGGGCGCGTCTCCGGGCTGGCCATCCCCTGGGACACGCTCTCTGCCGACAGGGGCGGCTACCGCGACCGCTTCGCACGCGACAGCGTGCGCATCGGCGAGGACGTGGTGGCGCTCCTGTCTCACGACCCGAGCATCGTCCTGGGCCGCACCAGCGCCGGCACGCTCGCCCTCGAGGCGCGGGAAGACGGCGTGTACTTCTCACTCGCCCTGCCCGACACGCAAGCCGGCCGCGACGTGCTCACCTTGCTGCGCCGTGGCGACCTTGGGCAGTGCAGCTTCGCCGCCGTGCTGGAGCGCGAGGATTGGGACTACGACTCCCACCTGCGGGCGCCCGTGCGCACCGTCCTGGCCGCCGAGCTCCTCGAGGTCAGCGTCGTGCCGCTGCCGGCGTTCGCCAACACCACGGCGAGGGCCGAGGCGTGAGCCGGCCGACACACTGCCGCTGGTGCGGCGCTCGCCTCGTGCAGGCGCACACGGGCCGCCCTCGCGTGTTCTGCAGCGACCTGCACCGCAAGCGGTACGACAAGGCCATGGCCGGCAAGGTGCGTGCCTTCCTTGCCGACCACAGGGCCGAGGCCGAGCGGCGTCGCCTGCGCGACCTGCGGCGCGACCTGGCGTCCGCGCTCGCCTCGTGCGAGCGGCTCATCCCCACGCTCGAGAACGACGTTGTGACGCAGGCGCGTCTCGCCGCTGTTCGTGACGAGCTTCGCGGTGTTCTGCGGCGGCACTTCGCTGGGAGTCCGTCGTGAGGGGATACCCCCAAGCACCACAACGCACCCAGTCATCCCTACCCTGCCTCGCACTCTCTCGCGCGCGCCCGAAAATGGCGTTTCCGGTCACGCAATGCTTGAGCGTTTGACGAAATGCCCAGCCTGCGGCGGTCCGGTTCGGCAGGGCGACCGTGGCAGGCGGCGCATCTACTGCT
>JAAYBE010000084.1 GCA_012719015.1 Actinomycetota bacterium | reverse complement strand
CCTCAAGGAGGCCAAGGAGGTCGTCGAGGGCGCCCCGAAGCCGATCAAGGAAGGCGTCACCAAGGACGAGGCCGAGGACGCCAAGAAGCAGCTCGAGGACGCCGGCGCCACCGTCGAGATCAAGTAGGACGCTTCCTCGTCACGTGAGGATCCCGAAGGGCCGGGGCGGCGACGCCGCCCCGGCCCTTCTGCGTCGCGGGTCCGCGCGAGGGGGTGGACTCCTGTCCTCCCGGCGAGGGTGACGCTGACCGGACGGCGCGTCCCCTCAGGGCCGCATGTCGGCGGCGGCCGGCGTCCGTGGGCGTGTCCCGGTGCGCGCGCCCGTCGCCGGGGTGTGGACAGACGCTTGTGACGTGGCGCGCGTTCCGTTACGCTGCACGGAACAGGAGAGGTCGCCCGGAGGAGCCGTGGCACGACACGCATCCGCTCGTTCCGGCTGAGCGCACGTCGACGAGATCGTGAGAGCATCGCCACAGCGCGAGTCGCGCAGGAGTCCGTGCGGGCTCCCGCTTCGCGGCGTCCTGCCCCCACCGTCCGGCCGCCCGCCGGGGATGCGAGCGGCATGTACCCGAGCTAGCGAGGTCCGATGACTGCATCATTCATCAGGCACGACGACTTCCCGGCGTTCGTGAGTGCCATGATCGAGGCCGGCCCGGTGTACGGCCCCGTGGCCAAGCGCTCGCGGTTCGCCTTCGAGCGTCTGGAGGCGCCCGGGGACCTGCGTCTCGACTACGACGTCACCATCCTGCCGCCCAAGAAGCTCTTCTTCCCGCCGGCTCAGGACCTCCTCCACTTCGATGAGGCGGGGTTCAGAGCTCCGCTGGAGCCGGTCGAGAAGGTGCTCCTGGGGGTCCACTTCTACGACGTCAAGGCCATCGACCAGACGGACCTGCTGTTCTCGGAGCGCAACTGCGACCTCAACTACATGGCCCACCGGGAGACGACCACCATCGTCGCCTCGAACATCCAGAACGTGTTCCACCGGGCCTTCTTCGCCTCGGTCGGACGCAACGTCTTCCCGCACGGGCACGACGCCTTCCTCACCGCCATCGAGGGCGGGTACGTGTTCGAGACCAGGACCGAGCGGGGGGAGAAGCTGCTCGCGCTGGGCGCCTTCGAGCCCGCCACCGATGCGCAGGTCAAGGAGGCGGCCCAGGTCAACGCAGCGGTGCTCGAGCAGTGCCCCGAGAAGCTGGAGTCGGGCACCCGCGAGATCGCCGACAAGGTGCGGGCGTCCTTCAAGGACGAGGCCCTCTGGACGGAGCTGGCGGAGGACTGCTTCTCGTGCGGGAGCTGCAACACGGTCTGTCCGACCTGCTACTGCTTCGATGTCCAGGACACCTGGAACGTCGATCAGGTGTCCGGACAGCGCACCCGCTTCTGGGACGGGTGTCTCACCGAGGACTTCGCGAAGTGCTCCCTCGGCGAGGGCGCCTGCGAGAACTTCCGCGAGGAGCGGGCGGCCCGCTTCCGCCACCGCATCATGCGCAAGGCCACGTACCTGAACGTCAAGCTCGGCGGACCGGCGTGCGTGGGCTGTGGCCGCTGCTCGGCCGCCTGCACCGCCGACATCGCCGACCCGGTGCGGGTCATCAACCGGATCACGGCTTCGTGAGGGGGAAGAAGATGGATCACCAGTGCACCTGGAACAAGGTGGAGAACATCTTCCTGCCCCGCGAGGCGAAGATCACGCACACGCTGCAGGCGACCCCGACGGAGACGCATTTCACGCTGGAGATGGCCGACGGCCGACCCATGGAGTATGAGCCCGGGCAGATCGTCGAGCTCTCACTCTTCGGTTACGGCGAGATCCCGATCGGCTTCGCCAGCTCACCGACGCGCACGGACTCGTTCGACCTGGTCGTGCGCGCGGTGGGTCGCGTGTCCAACGCCGTCACCAGGCTCGGCGTCGGCGACTCGGTCTACGTGAGGGGGCCGCTCGGCAACGGCTTCGACCTCAGCAAGCTGCGTGGCCACGACGTCCTGATCGTGGCCGGCGGCATCGGTATCTGTCCGACGCGCAGCCTGATCCAGTACATCCTCGACCGCCGCGAGGAGTTCAAGCGGTTCGTGCTCTTCTACGGTTCGCGCGAGCCGTGCTTCCAGCTCTTCTCGGACGACCTCGCCTGCTGGCGCGGAGGGGAGGGCGTCGAGTTCCATGAGACCGTCGACAAGGCCGACGAGACCTGGACGGGCAACGTCGGCGTGATCACGACGCTCTTCCCCAAGGTCGAGCTGACTCCGGCGACGCGCGCGGTCATCTGCGGCCCGCCGATCTTCTACCGGTTCGTGATCCGCGAGCTCGACATGATCGGCATCCCCCGCGAGAACGTGTACGTCGACCTCGAGCGCCGCATGAAGTGCGGTGTCGGCAAGTGCGGCCACTGCCAGATCAACGACAAGTACGTGTGCGTGGACGGCCCGGTGTTCTCGTTCGCCGAGGTCCAGGATCTCGAGGAGGCGTTCTGATGGGCAAGCCGAAGGTCGCGTTCTTCGATTTCGCAGGCTGCGAGGGCTGTCAGATCGAGTTCACCAACTACGGCGACGACGCGTTCCTCGAGCTGATCAAGCACGTCGACGTCGTCGAGTTCCGCGAGGCCATGACAGAGACGACGACGGACCCGATCGACATCGCCTTCGTCGAGGGAGGGTTCACGCGCGAGGCCGACCGCGCCCGGCTCGAGCGCATCCGTGAGCGGGCCGCCATCGTCATCGCCTACGGGCAGTGTGCGGCCGGCGGCGGTATCAACGGCCTCAAGAACCACCAGTCCGACTATAGCGAGTTCGTCTACGGCGAGGACGCAGACCAGCCGCATCTGGACTCGCAGAAGGCGCAGCCCGTCTCGGCGGCGATCAAGGTCGACTACTTCGCCTACGGGTGCCCGGTCAACAAGTACGAGGTGCTGCAGATCATCTCGCACCTCCTGCACGGCAAGGAGCCGGTGATCCCGAACTATCCGGTCTGCGTGGAGTGCAAGCGCCGCGAGACCGTCTGTCGCTACGACGAGGGCGACCACTGCATGGGCATGGTGGCCCGTGCCGGCTGCGGCGCCCCCTGCCCGGCCTACGGCGTCCCCTGCGAGGCTTGTCGCGGCTTCGTCGACAATCCCAACGTGCCGGCCCTGGAGAAGGTGCTCAAGGAGCGCGCAGGGTTCTCGGAGAAGCGGGCCGCCGAGAAGGCTCTGATGTTCACCGCCGTCGATCTGGAGGCCACGTCATGACCACAGCCCGAATCCGCGTCGATCATCTGACCCGCGTCGAGGGCCACGGCAACATCGTGGTCAACGTGACCGACGGCGTGATCGAGAAGTGCGAGTGGCAGGTGCCGGAGGCGCCGCGCTTCTTCGAGGCGATGATCCGTGGGCGCCACTACTCCGAGGTCGGGCGCATCACGAGCCGCATCTGCGGCATCTGCGCCGTGGGGCACACCCTCTCCTCGGTCAAGGCCACGGAGGCCGCCCTCGGCATCGAGATCAGCGAGCAGACCCGGAAGCTCCGCGAGCTGCTCAAGTACGCGGAGAACTGCGACTCGCACATCCTCCACGTCAACTTCCTGGCCGCGCCCGACTTCCTCGGCGCCCCGTCGGTGTTCCCGCTCGTCGCCACGCACGGCGAGGTGGTGGCCCGGGCGCTGCGTCTCAAGCGTCTCATGCACGAATGGGGCTCGCTGATCGGCGGACGCACGACGCATCCCATGAGCGTGGTGCCGGGAGGCTTCGCCGCGGTGCCGACGACGAAGGAGCTCGAGCAGCTCCGGGAGAAGCTCGTCGCGGCCCTGCCCGACCTGGACGCGTTCGTGGCGACCATCGTGTCGGTGGCGGGCCGCGTGCCGGACTTCGACCGGCCCACCGAGTACATCGCGCTGTCGAGCGACACGGGGTACGCCCTCTACGACGGCGACATCCAGTCGCTCCTCCCGGACGGCACCAAGCAGCGGTACCCGGTGGCGGACTACCGTCAGGTGACCAACGAGTTCGTGGTGCCCCAGTCGACCGCCAAGTACACGAGGAACAAGCTGGAGGCCTACGCAGCGTGCGCGTTGGCACGCTTCAACAACAACTACGACATGCTCCACCCCGAGGCCAAGAAGGTGGCGGAGACGCTCGGTATCCAGCCCATCTGCACCAACCCCTACATGAACACCGTCGCCCAGGTCGTCGAGATCGTCTCCAACATCCACGAGTCGCTCAGGCTGCTGGACGAGCTCATCGAGACCGGCGTCGAGCTCGAGCCTCTGGTGGAGCCGACCAGATACGGGACCGGGGCCGGCGCGGCGGAGGTGCCGCGCGGCGTCCTGTTCCACGAGTACACCTACGACGACGACGGCATGTGCCTCGGCGGCGACTGCGTGATCCCGACCAACCAGAACCACAACAACATCCAGTACGACTTCGAGAAGCTCGTCCCCGAGCTGGTCGAGCAGGACAAGAGTGAGAAGGAGATGGAGCTGGCGCTCGAGATGCTGGTCCGCGCCTACGACCCCTGCATCTCGTGCTCGACGCACTACCTCGACGTCAAGTTCGTGCGCTGATCCGGTGCGGTACCTCGTCGGCGTAGGCGGGTACCTGGCCGGCGACGACGGCGTCGGCCCGAGGGTCGTCGACTACGTGCTCGAGAACGGCCTCGACCAGGATTTGGAGGCGATCGACCTGTCGACCGACGCCGTGAGCCTGGTCGCGTACCTCGACGACGACACCGAGGCCGTGCTGGTGGTCGACGCCGCGCACCTCGGTCTGGCCCCGGGCGACTTCCGCGTCTTCTCACCGGAGCAGGTGGAGACGCGGAAGGAGCTCGGTGGTCTGACCACCCATGAAGGCGACGTCCTCAAGGTGCTGGAGCTCGCGCGCGAGGCGGGATTCCCGATCCCTCCGCTGGCGATCATGGGTATCGAGCCGGGCGAGATAGCGGAGGGGAGGCCGCTCTCGGCGCCGCTGAGGGAGCGGCTGCCCGAGTACGCGGCGGTGGCGGTCGAGCGGCTGGCGGCGTTGTGAGCGGCCGACGACGGG
>JAAYBE010000461.1 GCA_012719015.1 Actinomycetota bacterium | reverse complement strand
TTGAACGTCTTGCTCGGCGACATGAGCGTGACGATGCGGTCGGCGTCGTCCGGGCAGGCCAGGGCCGCCGGCACGTGCGGGAGGTCGTCGAGGACCAGGTCACAGTGGATCTCGTCGCTGATCAGGACGAGGTCGTGGCGACGGCAGAGGTCGACCAGCGCCACGACCTCGTCTCGCCGCCACACCCGTCCCAGCGGATTGTGAGGGTGGCACAGGAGCATCACGCGGGTGTCCGGGGCCGCCTCCTCCAGCGCCGCGAGCGGCAACTCCCAACGTCCGTCGCAGAGCTCGGCCGCGACCGTCGTCAACCGCCGGTCGCGCTGCGATGGCGCTTCGAGGAAGGGCGGGTACACAGGCGTGACCGTGAGGACCGCCTCTCCCGGGGCGGCGAAGGCGTCGCAGGCGAGGTTGAGCCCGGGGACGACGCTGGGGAGCCAGACGATCCAGTCGTGCTCGATGCGCCAGCCGTACCTTCGCTCGAGATGCTCGACGATCGCCTCGACCAGCGACTCGGGCACCAGCGAGTACCCGTACACGCCGTGCGCGGCGCGCGCTTCCAGCGCCCGGACCACCGGCGGCGGGGCGGCGAAATCCATGTCGGCCACCCACAGGGGCAGTACGTCGCCACCGTGGAGGTCCCACTTGAAACTGGCGGTGCCCCGGCGCTCGATGGGGGCGTCGAAATCGTTGTCCACCAGGGCAGGCTACCAGACGCGCGCCGGCGGCGTCGGCTCGCCACGTTCTCCCGGGACGCGCGCGACGCACCCCAGGCCTGCCCTCATCCTGCCGGCGCGGTTGCTCCATTCCGTGAGAAGGTCCAGACTCACTGGACTCCTGTTGTCCTCCTGAGGACGGGTTCCGTATGAAGATCCGTTTGATCGAGCCCATCTCGCCCAGTCGCCATCTCTGGTCCAAGTCCTACTTCGTGCGCCTCGGCCTGCCGATGATCGGTGCGGCGCTGGTGGAGGCGGGGCACGACGTGCGCATCTTCAACCCGCAGCTGGCACCCGTCGACTGGGCCGACGTGTACTCCTCCGACCTCGTCGGCCTCTCCACCACCACGTCCACGGCTCCGGAGGCGTATCGGATCGCCGACGACCTGCGCCGTCGGGGCATCCCCGTCATCATCGGCGGCTCGCACGTCACGTTCATGGTCGACGAGGCTCTGCAGCACGCCGACTACGTGGCGCGTGGGGAGGCGGGCGAGACGATCATGGTGGAGCTCGCGGAGGCGCTCGGCGGGACCCGCGAGCTCAGTTCGGTCGCCGGCATCTCCTATGTCGCCGAAGACGGCACGCCGGTGCATGCTCCCCTGCACGAGCGCTGCCCGGACCTCGACCTGCTGCCGTTCCCCGACCTCACGCTGATCGACGGCTGGGAGCGCATCGTCAACACGCCCATCATGACGAGCTGGGGCTGCCCGTTCGACTGCACCTTCTGCTCGGTGACCGCCATGTTCGGCAAGAAGTACCGCTTCCGCAGCGCCGAGAGCGTGATGGAGGAGATCAGGCAGAAGCGGCCCGAGAGGATCTTCTTCTACGACGACAACTTCGCCGCCAACCGCAAGCGTCTCAAGCGGCTGCTCCGGATGATGATCGACGAGGGCATGCAGGTGCGCTGGGGGGCGCAGGTGCGTACCGACGTCGTCCGCGACCCTGAGCTGCTGGAGCTCATGCAGGCCTCGGGCGCCGATTTCGTCGCCCTCGGGCTCGAGTCCGTCAACCAGGCCACGCTCGACCACTTCGAGAAGTCGCAGACGGTCGCCGACATCGAGCATGCGATCAAGGTGCTGCACGACTACGGTATCCGCAGTCACGGCATGTTCGTGCTGGGGGCGGATCACGACACTCCCGACTCCGTGCGTGAGACAGTCAGGTTCGCGCTCGAGAACAAGATCGACACGGTGATGCTCAACATCCTCACGCCGCTCCCGGGGACGCAGCAGTATCGGGAGCTCGAGGACGAGGGCCGGATCATCGAGCGCGACTGGGCGTTCTATGATGCCCAGCACGTCGTGTTCCGGCCCCGGCAGATGACGCCCCTCCACCTGCTCCAGGAGACGCTCAAGGCCAACCGGCGGTTCTACGCGACATGGCGGCCGGTGGTCGCGTTCCACCGCTGGTTGTGGACCGCCGCCGACCAGGTCGTGCGCAAGCGGGCCGCCTGGGACCGCATGCTCGAGTACGGCTGGCTCTGGTACTACTCGCGCACGTGGTGGACCGACGCGAAGAACCGCGCACAGCGCCGCCGGCTGCGGGCGCTGAGCCGGCAGGGACCGGACCCCTCGGCCGCGCAGGCGGGCTCGGCCCGGCAGGCCGGCGCGGCCGCCCGACGCTGACGTCTGTCGCCGGTCCCCGAGCCCGGGCGTACCCGCCTCCCGGCCGGGGAAGAGTGGTGATGTACGGCGCGCCGGCGGACGCGGCGCGCGCCACCCGCGACCATGAGGACCGGACGATGGCCGTCGCCACCTTCGCCGCCGGCTGCTTCTGGGGCGTGGAGCAGCGCTTCGCCGCGCTGCCCGGCGTCCTCTCGACAGAGGTGGGATACACAGGCGGCGCGACCGAGCACCCCACCTACGCGGACGTGTGCTCCCACACGACCGGACACGCGGAGGCGGTGCGTCTCGAGTACGACCCGGGCGTGATCAGTTACGAGGAACTCCTCGCGCACTTCTTCAGACTGCACGATCCGACGCAGCTGGACCGGCAGGGACCCGACGTCGGCGACCAGTACCGCTCCGCCGTGTTCTTCCACGACCAGGCGCAGCGGGAGGCAGCCCTCGCCGCCATCGCCGAGCTCACGGCGTCACGCGTGTTCACCCGTCCCGTCGTCACCCAGGTCGTCCCGGCGGCCGAGTGGTGGCGCGCCGAGGAGTATCACCAGCGGTAT
>JAAYBE010000012.1 GCA_012719015.1 Actinomycetota bacterium | reverse complement strand
GCGTTGACGTTCTCCCCGTTGGTGAGCACCAGGGTGTCGTCGAGCCGCCCCAGCACACGCAGGCTGCCGTCGGCGTGAGCCAGCGCCAGGTCGCGGGTGTCGAGCCACCCGTCCCCGCTCAGCACCTCGGCGGTGCGCGCGGGATCCTTGTAGTAACCGCGCATGATGTTGGGCCCCCGGACCTGCAGGCGGCCGACGCCGCCGGGCGGGCACGGCCGGCCGTCGTCGCCGAGGAGACGGTGCTCCATGCCGCGGATGATATGACCGGTGGACCGCAGCACGCGATGGAACGGGTCCCGCATGGCCATCACCACGATCGCCTCCGTCATGCCGTATCCCTCCAGCAGGGTGAGCCCGGCGGCGTCGAAGAACTCGTCGACCGCGCCGGGCAGCGGACCGCCGCCGACACAGGGGAACCGCAGCCGGCCGCCCAGCCCGGCGCGCAGCTCCCTGAAGACCAGGCGGTCTGCCAGCGCGTGGAGGGGGGACAGGGCGACGGCCACCACCCGCGCCCAGGCCCTCGCCGTCGCGCGCCGCAGCGGGCCGCGCCGCCGGACCTCGGGCTCGCGGCCCTCCAGCACCCGCCTGGCGCGCGCCGACGTCAGCGCGCGCGCGACCAGCCAGCGGGCGAGCCGGCGCCGTCCGGGCGGACGGCCGTCGATCTTGAGGAACACGCCCTTGTAGAGCTTCACCCACAACTCCGGCACCGTGGCCATGACCACGGGGCGCACCAGCGGCAGGTCGCCGCGCAGGCGCAGTACGCTGCTGTAGTGCAGACAGCAGCCTTTGCTGAGGTACATGAGTTGCATCTGACGCTCGTAGGCGTGCCAGGGTTGCAGCACCGTGACGACGGGCACGCGCTCCAGCTCGAGCAGCTTGGGAAGCTCGCGCAGGTTCAGCTCGTAGTTGGCGTGCGTGAGCGCGACGCCCTTCGGCGCGCCCGTCGTGCCGGACGTGTAGATGACCGTCGCGAGGTCGTCCGGCTCGACCTCGACGCGGCGACGCTCGACCTCCGCTCTGACCTCGGGGGCCGCCTCTCCGCCGCAGGCGAGCAGGTCGGCGTAGCGCAGCACCCCGCCACCGGCCTCTCCGTCGATGACGACGACAGACCGGAGCCCCGGTGCCGCGGCCCGCACCAGGGGAAGCTGCGCCGGGTGCTCCAGGATCACGACGGCCGGTTCGGCGTGCCGCAGGATCGCCTCGAGGATGGCCGGCGGGGTCTCCGAGGCCCGCGGTACGTCCACGGCCCCCACGAAGTGGATGGCGAGACTGCAGACCATCCACTCCGGGCGGTTGTCACAGATGAGAGCGACCAGCTCCCCCCGCCGCAGCCCGAGCTCCTGCACGAAGGCGGCGGCCAGCGCGCTCGCGCGCCGGTCGAGCTCGGCGTAGGTGAACGACTCGAAGCCGCCGCTCCGGCGCTCGGCGAGCGCGGGCTCGTCGGCATACCGGGCGACCCAGGCCGCGAACAACCGTGGCAGGGTCGCGGTCCCCGGGGGGACCGCCTCCTCTGCGGAGCCCGTGGGGGCCGCGGTCGTCGTCCTGACCTCCGATGCCGACGGTGTCACCATACGCTCCCGCGGGTCGCCGGCATCCTCAGGCCGGTCGTCGTCATTTCTCCACGCACGCAGCCGCGTGTCAACTCCCGGACGAGCCCACCCGGGCCCGGCCGGCGCGTCACGACCCCCTCCGGCCCGTCACACCCCGGCGACGACCTCGGTCTGCTCCCGCAACAGCCGCACCGCCGCGAGGGCGGCCACCTGGCCCTGCCCCACGGCCTTGGCCACCTGGTACGGTTCGCCGGTGCAGTCCCCGGCGGCGAAGACGCCGGGCACCGTCGTCTGCAGGCGTCCGTCGACGACCAGGTGCGGGCCGTCGGTCTCGAGGCCGTCGAGCAACGCCGTGGGCGCGACGGCCTCCCGCGACACGAACACGGCGTCGGCCACGAGCGGCTCGCCGGCGCGGCCGCCCCCGAGCGTCACCTGCACGCCGCCGTCCACCCGGGCGAGACGCTCGGGTCGCGACCCCGCCAGCACACGCACGCCCGCCGCCAGACGATAGTCGGCCTCGTATTGGGGCAGGTAGGTGACCTCGACACCGAACGCGTCGGCGAGCTCGCTCGCCTCGTCCTCGCCCGGAGGCCCGTAACTGATGAAGACCACCCGCCGCCCGGCGAACAGCCTCCCGTCGCAGGTGACACAGTAGCTGACGCCCTGGCCGAGCAGATCCTCCTCCCCTTCGATCGACCCCTCGAGCAACACGCCCGTGGCCAGCACGACGGAGCGCGCCCGGTGGATCTCGTCACCGGCGAAGAGCACGAAACCGTCGGTGGGCTCCCCGGCACCGTCGCGGACGATCCTCGTCACCTTCTCGGTGACCACCGGTACCTCCACGGCGCTGAGATGGCGGCCGAGCGCCGCCGCCAACTCCTCCCCGGTCGTCTCCCCGAAGCCGGCGAAGTTGGCGATCAGGTGCGGTCCGGAGATGTGGCTGAAGGGGATCTGGCCGGCCAGCAGCACCACGCTGCGGCCGCGGTTCTTCACGTTGATCGCCGCCGAGGCGCCGGCGGGGCCGGCGCCGACGACGGCGACGTCGTACCGTGGGGGCATGGTGGTCTCGTTCATATCGTCCACTCCCGGGGTCGAAGTCTGCGCAGATGATTCCCCGGCCGCGCGGGTTTGAGCGCACGGCCTCGTCGTCCCCACCGGCCGAGCCCCGTCGACCCGCCCCGGACGTTTGCGATGCGCACCGGAGCGGGCACACCTCAGCATCCCGACACCACCACTTCCCCGAGACGGGACGCAGCCGGGCAGACTGCGGTCGTCCCGGCTCCCCGCGCAGTCAGGAGGCATCCGTGGACCAATCCAGTCGCTACGCCGACCTCAGTCTCGACGAGGCCCAGCTCATCCGGGACGGACGTCACGTCCTCTGCGCCTACCGCATGAGGGCCAGACCCGGCAACGACTACCTGGCCACTGCGGCCCACTTCGCGGCGGAGTCGTCCACCGGCACCAACGTGGAGGTGTCCACGACCGACGACTTCACGCGCTCGGTCGACGCCATCGTCTACGAGGCGGACGAGGCCGGCGAGCTGATGAAGATCGCCTACCCCCTCGAACTCTTCGACCACAACGTGACCGACGGTAAGGCCATGATCGTCTCCTTCCTCACCCTGACCATCGGCAACAACCAGGGCATGGCCGACGTCGAGTACGCCAAGATGCACGACTTCTACGTGCCGCCCACGTACCTGAAGCAGTTCGACGGCCCGGCCCGGAACATCCGGGACTTCTGGCGCGTCCTCGGCCGCCCGGAGGAGGACGGCGGCATGGTGGTCGGCACCATCATCAAGCCCAAGCTCGGATTGCGCCCGGAGCCCTTCGCCGCCGCCTGCCACCAGTTCTGGCTCGGCGGCGACTTCGTCAAGAACGACGAACCCCAGGGCAACCAGGTCTTCGCGCCGTACCGTGAGACCATGCGGCTGGTGGCCGACGCCATGCGCCGCGCCCAGGAGGAGACCGGCGAGGCCAAGCTCTTCTCCGCCAACATCACCGCCGACGACCCCATGGAGATGGTGGCCCGTGGCGAGGCCGTGCTGGAGGCGTTCGCCGGGCTCGAGGACCACGTCGCCTTCCTGGTGGACGGCTACGTCGGCGGCCCCGCCGCGGTGACCACCTGTCGCCGCCGCTTCCCCGACACCTTCCTGCACTACCACCGCGCCGGTCACGGCGCCGTGACCTCCCGCCAGTCCAGGCGCGGCTACACCGCCTTCGTGCTCTCGAAGATGGCCCGCCTCCAGGGCGCCTCGGGCATCCACACCGGGACGATGGGCTTCGGCAAGATGGAGGGCGATCCCGGCGACCGCGCCGTCGCCTACATGATCGAGCGCGACGCGGCGGACGGTCCGTACTACCACCAGGAGTGGCTGGGGATGAAGGCGACCAGCCCGATGATCTCCGGAGGCATGAACGCCCTGCGCCTGCCCGGCTTCTTCGACAACCTCGGCCACGCCAACGTGGTGCAGACGTCCGGCGGCGGCGCGTTCGGCCACCTCGACGGACCGGTCGCCGGAGCGCTGTCGCTGCGTCAGTCGGTGGACGCCTGGTCGTCCGGCATCGACCTGCTCGACCACGCGGCGACGCACCGGGAGCTGGCGCGCGCCTTCGAGTCGTTCCCGGACGACGCCGACCGGCTGTATCCGTCGTGGCGGTCGAGACTGGGCGTCCCGTGACCGGGGAGCAAAGGAGCGGCACATGTCCATCAGACACCCGGTGATCGCGGTCACCGGCTCGAGCGGAGCCGGCACGAGCACCGTCAAGACGTCCTTCGAGCACATCTTCCGCCGCGAGAACATCCACCCGGCGGTCATCGAGGGCGACAGCTTCCACCGCTACGCCCGCGAGGAGATGAAGCAGGCCATGGCCGAGGCCGAGAGCGAGGGAGACTCCACCCTGAGCCACTTCGGCCCCCGGGCGAACCTGTTCGAGGATCTCGAGGCCCTGTTCCGGACGTACGGCGATTCGGGCACGGGGAAGCGCAGGTACTACGTACACAATGAAGAGGAGGCGGCCGTCCGCGGCCACGCGCCCGGGACCTTCACCCCGTGGGAGGACCTGCCGTCCGACACCGACATGCTCTTCTACGAGGGGCTCCACGGGGGCGTCCGCACCGAGACCGTCAACGTCGCCCGGTACGTGGATCTCCTCATCGGCGTGGTGCCGATCGTCAACCTGGAGTGGATCCAGAAGATCCACCGGGACACACGTGCGCGGGGGTACTCGGTGGAGGCGGCGACCGACACGATCCTGCGACGCATGCACGACTACGTCCATTACGTCACCCCGCAGTTCTCGCGCACCCACGTGAACTTCCAGCGCGTTCCCGTGGTGGACACCTCGAACCCCTTCGTCGCGCGTGACATCCCGACGCTCGACGAGTCGCTGGTCGTGGTGCGCTTCCGCGATCCCACCGGGGTCGACTTCCCCTACCTGCTCAGCATGATCCACGACTCGTTCATGTCACGGCCCAACTGCATCGTCGTGCCGGGCGGCAAGATGGAGATGGCGATCCAGCTGGTGGCGACCCCGCTGATCCGGTCGATCATGGAGCGGCGCAAGAACGCCCGACGGGCCGACGGTCCCGACTGAGCGCGCGTGGCGCCGCCGCCGGCGGCGACGAAGACGACGCCGGGAGCGATCGGCCTTGTCCTGAGCGCGGTTGTGGAGCATGATGGGACGGTGCGCCGAGCAGGTGCCGACTGGGCCGTGTGGGTTCCGGAGGTGCTCCATGAGCGATCGTAAGCGCGAAGTCGCGGGCGCATCCGGCGACGGGCGCGCGGGCGAGGCCTCGCGCCTGCTCCTCGCCGCGCGACGCTACGCGGGTGGCGAGCAGACGGACGACGGCCGCGTGATCGTGCGCGAGCACGACGGCGCCTGCGAGGAGTTCTACCGCGAACGCTGGCGTCACGACGGCGAGGTGCGCTCCACCCACGGCGTGAACTGCACCGGGTCCTGCTCCTGGATGGTCGCGGTGCGCGACGGCCTCATCGCCTGGGAGACGCAGGCGACAGACTACCCGGAGACGGCGCCGGACATGCCCGACGAGGAGCCGCGCGGCTGTCCGCGGGGCGCCACCTTCTCCTGGTACACCTATCAGCCGGGCCGTGTGCGCTACCCCTACGTGCGGGGCGAACTGCTGCGGCGCTGGCGTGAGGCGCGCCGGACGCACGACGACCCCGTGGACGCATGGGCGTCGATCGTCGACGATCCGGCGCAGCGCGAGGCCTACGTCGCCGCGCGCGGCCACGGCGGCTTCATGCGCGCCTCCTGGGACGAGGCGCTCGAGCTGACCGCGGCGGCGCACGTGCACACCATCGAGCGCTGGGGGCCGGACCGGGTGGCCGGCGTGAGCCCCATCCCGGCGATGTCCCCCGTCTCGTACACGTCCGGCTCGCGGTACGTGGCGCTCACCGGCGGCGTGCAGAACTCCTTCTACGACTGGTATGCGGACCTGCCGCCGGCCTCGCCCCAGGTCTTCGGCGACCAGACCGACGTCCCCGAATCGGCCGACTGGTGGCACTCCGCGTACCTGGTCATCTGGGGCAGCAACATCCCTGTGACCCGCACGCCGGACGCGCACTTCATGGTCGAGGCGCGTTACGCCGGTCAGAAGGTCGTGGTCGTCTCACCCGACTACGCCGAGCACGTCAAGTTCGCCGACGACTGGTTGCCGGTACGCGCCGGCATGGACGGGGCGCTCGCCATGGCCATGGGCCACGTGGTGTTCCGTGAGTTCTACGTCGACCGCCAGGTGCCGTTCTTCACGCGGTACGCCAAGACGTACACCGACATGCCGTTCCTGGTCGCACTGCGCGAGCACGAAGGCGCGTACACGCCGGACCGCTTCCTCACGGCGCACGACCTGGGTGAAGCGGTGGAGGCGGCGGAGTGGAAGACGGTCGTGTTCGACGCCGTCACCGGCGCCCCGGCCGTGCCGAACGGATCGCTAGGCCACCGCTGGTCGCCCTCGGGGGAGGGCCATTGGAACCTCGACCTGGGAGAGATCGACCCGGCCCTCACGCTGCTGGACGTCGGCGGCGAGCCGGTGGAGGTCCTGCTGCCGCGTTTCGACACGTCGGAGCCGGGCGTGCTGCGGCGCGGCGTACCCGCCCTGCGCCTCGGCGGCCGGCTCGTCACCACCGTCCACGACCTGCTCCTCGCCCAGTACGGCGTGGCACGGCCGGGCCTGCCGGGCGAGTGGCCGGCGGGCTACGACGACGCCGCGCAGCCGTACACGCCCGCCTGGCAGGAGCCGCTCACCGGCATCCCGGCGGCGGTGGCCGCCCGCGTGGCGCGTGAGTTCGCGCGCAACGCGGAGCTCACCGAGGGCCGCTCCACCGTCGTCATGGGCTCCGGCATCAACCACTGGTTCCACGCCGACGCGACGTACCGCTCGATCATGACGCTGCTGCTGGCCTGCGGCTGCATCGGCCGCAACGGCGGCGGCTGGGCGCACTACGTGGGCCAGGAGAAGGTACGCCCCCTCACCGGCTGGGCGACGCTGGCGGCGGCGCTCGACTGGGGCAGACCGGCACGCCAGAACTGCGGCACCGAGTGGTACTACCTGGCCACCGACCAGTGGCGCTACGAGGTGTTCGGCGCCGACCACCTGGCCTCGCCGCTGGCGCGCGGGCTGCTGCGCGGCAAGGCGCCGATCGACGCCCTCGCCCAGGCCCAGCGCCTGGGCTGGCAGATCACCTACCCGACCTTCGACCGTAACCCGCTCGACCTGGCCGCGGAGGCGGAGGCCGCCGACATGAGCCCGGGCGACTACGTGGTGGACGAGCTCCGCGGCGGCCGGCTCCGGTTCAGCGTCGAGGACCCGGACGACCCCTCCAACTTCCCGCGCCTGCTCTTCGTGTGGCGCGCCAACCTGCTGGGCAGCTCGGCGAAGGGCCACGAGTACTTCCTGCGTCACCTTATGGGCTCGGACGTGAGCGGCGTGCTGGCCGACGAGACGCCGCCCGAGCAGCGACCGCGGGAGGTGGTCTGGCGCCCGGAGGCGCCCGAAGGCAAGCTCGACCTGCTCGTCACCGCCGACTTCCGCATGACGAGCACGGGCAACTTCGCCGACGTCGTGCTGCCCGCCGCCACCTGGTACGAGAAGAACGACCTCTCGTGCACCGACCTGCACCCCTTCGTCCACTCCTTCAATGCGGCGATCGACCCGCCCTGGGAGGCGCGCTCCGACTGGGACGCCTTCCGCGACCTCGCCGCCGTCTTCTCGCGCCTCGCCGCACGTCGGCTGGGGGTGCGCCGCGACCTGGTCGCCACGGCGCTGGCGCACGACACGCCGGCGGAGTGCTCGCAACCGTTCGGCGAGGTCCTCGACTGGCGCACCGGTGCGGTGGACGCGGTCCCGGGGCGGACGATGCCGGCGCTGACCGTGGTCGAACGCGACTTCGGCGCCGTGCACGACAAGCTCACCAGTCTGGGGCCGCTGGTCGAGACGCTGGGCGTGGGCGCCAAGGGGGTCGCCTGGAAGCCGGCCGAGGAGGTCGCCTGGCTGGGCCGGGCCAACGGGCTCGCCGAGGGCGGCGCCGGCGACGGACGCCCCTCGCTCGCCCGCGCCGAGCAGGTCGCCGAGACGATCCTCGCCCTCTCGGGCGCGACCAACGGCCGCCTGGCGCACGAGGGCTTCACCACCCTCGAGCGCCGCGTCGGCCGACCTTTGGCCGACCTCGCCGAGGGCGAGCGCGACGCGCGCATCCGCTGGTCCGACGTGCAGGCGCGGCCGCACAAGACCCTCACCAGCCCGGAATGGTCAGGCAACGAAGCCGGCGACCGGCAGTACAGCGCGTTCACCATCAACGTCGAGCGGCTCAAGCCGTGGCACACGCTGACCGGGCGCATGCATCTCTTCCTCGACCACCAGTGGCTGGCCGAGCTGGGCGAGCAGCTGCCCGTCTGGCGCCCGCCGCTCAACACACCCGAGAACTACCCGGGCATGGGGGAATGGGCCGCCGACGGACTCGCTCTGCGTTACCTCACGCCGCACTCCAAGTGGTCGATCCATACCGACTACCAGGAGAACCCGATGATGCTCACGCTGTTCCGCGGAGGGACGGTCGTGTGGCTCTCACCCGAGGACGCGGCGACCCTGGGAGTGGCCGACAACGACTGGGTCGAGGTGTGGAACCGCAACGGCGCCCTCGACTGCCGCGCCGTGGTCTCGCCGCGCATGCCCAAGGGCGTCTGCTACATCTACCACGGCAAAGACAGACACGTGGCGATGCCGCCGACCGAGGCGACCGGCAAACAGGGCGGCACGCACAACTCGCTGACACGCGTGCTGCTCAAACCGACGCACATGTTGGGCGGCTACGCCCAGTTCTCGTACGCGATCAACTACTACGGCTGCACCGGGAGCCAACGCGACGAGGTCGTCGTCGTGAGGCGCCGCACCGAGCAGAAGGTGACCTACTGATGGCCGTCCACGCACAGCTCATGATGGTGATGGCGCTCGACAAGTGCATCGGCTGCCATACCTGCTCCGTCACCTGCAAGCAGACCTGGACCAACCGGGACGGCGCCGAGTACATGTGGTGGAACAACGTCGAGACCAGGCCGGGGACCGGATACCCGCGGCGCTGGGAGGACCAGGAGCGCTGGCAGGGCGGCTGGACGCTCGACCGCGGCGGCCGCCTCGCGCTGCGCGCCGGCGGCCGCGTGAAGAAGCTGGTCACCATCTTCGGCAACCTCGACATGCCGGTCATCGACGACTATTACGAGCCGTGGACCTACGACTACGAGCATCTCGTCACCGCGCCGGCGCAGGCGGCGCCGCCCACGGTCACGCCACGCTCGCAGCTCACCGGTCGACCCATCGACCTGCGCTGGGGTCCCAACTGGGACGACGACCTGGCCGGGGGCCTGCAGCCCGACGACCCGGCGCTCGGGGAGCTCGAGGCCGAGATGGTGCGCCGCTACGAGCAGGTCTTCATGTTCTACCTCCCGCGGATCTGCAACCACTGCCTCAACCCCTCGTGCGTCGCCTCGTGCCCCTCGGGGGCGCTGTACAAGCGGGCGGAGGACGGCGTCGTGCTCGTGGACCAGGACAAGTGCCGCGGCTGGCGCTTCTGCGTCTCCGGTTGTCCGTACAAGAAGGTCTACTTCAACCACCTCACCGGCAAGGCGGAGAAGTGCGTCTTCTGCTACCCGGTGACGGAGGACGGGCGGCCGACGGTCTGCTCGCAGACCTGCGTCGGCCGCATCCGCGCCATCGGCGTCGTGCTCTACGACCTCGACGCCGTCACCGAGGCGGCGCAGACGGCGCGCCCGGAAGACCTGGTGGAGGCGATGCGCGGGCTGCTGCTGGACCCGCACGATCCGCAGGTGGCCGCCGCCGCCGAGCGCGACGGCGTGCCGCACGAGTGGCTCGCGGCGGCCCGACGATCGCCCGCCTACGCCCTGGCGAAGGACCTCCGCGTGGCCCTGCCGCTGCACCCGGAGTATCGCACCCTGCCGATGGTCTGGTACGTGCCGCCGCTCTCGCCGGCGCTGGACGCGCTCACGGCGGCGGGCTACGACGCCGACGACCCGGACGAGGTCTTCCCCACCCTCGACGACCTGCGCATCCCTCGGCGCTACGTGGCCAACGTGCTCTCCGCCGGCGACCTCGCACCGGTCGACGAGAGCATGCGCCGCCTGCTCGCCATGCGCGTCATGATGCGGCGCCGCCGGATCGGCCAGGCCGGAGGTCGGGCCGGAGCCGAGGGAGGCCTGAGTCACGCGGACGCCGACCGCCTCTTCCGTCTGCTCGCCCTGGCCCCCTACGACGAGCGCTACGTCGTCCCCAGGTCGCGGCGCGAACAGGCCGGCGTGCGCGACCCCGGCCGTGGTGCGCCGCCGCCGGAGGCAGGGACATGAGCGGCGTCGGGCAGACCATGACCTTGGACAGCACGGCGGTCCTGCTGCAGGCGGCGTCGCTCCTGTTGAGTTATCCGGCCGCGGACACCACGGCGGATCTCGACCTGATCGCGTCCGCCCTGGCAGAGCAGCCGCCGTCCCGGCCGCGCCGCGCCCTCGAGCGCTTCCTGGCATGGTGGACCGGCCTGGACACGGACGAGCGCGAGCAGAGCTACGTGGCCACCTTCGACCTCGATCCCGACGTCTCGCTCTACTTGAGCGAGGAGCAGCCCCGCACCTCGCGCACGCGGGGCGCGGAGCTGCTGGAGCTCCGTCGCGCTTACGTCGCGGCGGGCGTCGACGTGACCTGGCGCGAGCTCCCCGACTTCCTGCCGCTCATGCTGGAGGCGGCCGCCGCCGACCCTGCCTGCCGGCCGCTGCTCGCGGCGCGCCGCGACGCGCTCGAGTCGCTCAAGGGTCACCTCGAGCGCCGAAAGAGCCCCTTCGCGCTGGTGGTCGGCGCGCTCCTGGAGGAGGTACGGCTGTGAACGCCGCGTCCGCCGGGCAGCTCCTGGCCTTCGTCGTGCTGCCCTACGTCGCACTCACCGTCTTCGTCGTCGGCCACATCTGGCGCTACCGCTTCGACCGCTTCGGCTGGACCAGCCGGTCCTCCGAGCTCTACGAGCGTCGCCTGCTGGTGGTGGGGGCGCCGCTCTTCCACTACGGGACGATCCTCGCGATCCTCGGTCACGCCACCGGTCTCCTGGTGCCCAGCTCGTGGACCAGTGCGCTGGGCGTGTCCGAGCCGCTCTACAGCACCTTCTCCAAACTGGCGGGCACCACCGCGGCGGTGCTCATCATCATCGGCCTCATCGTCCTTACCGTGCGCCGCACCGGCAACCTCCGCGTGCGCCTCGTCACCTCCGTCGTCGACTGGGTGGCGATCGCGCTCCTCTGGGTGATGATCGCGCTCGGCACGCTGGTCACCGTCGGCTACAACGTCCTCGGCCCGGGCTACGACTACCGCGAGTCGGTCTCGATCTGGCTCCGCGGCATCTTCCTGCTCCGTCCCGACGTCCAGGACATCGTCACGGCGCCGGCCGTCTTCCAGATCCACGTCACGGTCGCCTGGCTGTTCCTCGCGCTGTTCCCGTTCACCCGCTTCGTCCACTTCTGGAGCGCGCCCGTCTGGTACCTGCTCAGGCCGTTCGTCGTCTACCGACGCCGCAGGGGACTGCGCGTGCCGTCGCCGGGCGAGTCGGCGGCCTGGCAGACCCACGGCCGTGTGAGCAGGGGCAGCCGACCGTAGAGCCACGGCCGCCGG
>JAAYBE010000083.1 GCA_012719015.1 Actinomycetota bacterium | reverse complement strand
TGAGGGTCCCGCGCATGGCCTCCACGATGGCCACCCCCTCGCCGGTGACCCGCTCGGGGATCACGCGGTACGCGTCGCCGGTGATCTCGGGGTCGTCGCAGTACATGCGCAGCGCCTCGGCGTTCTGCACCATCTCCACGAGGCGGGCCCAGTGCTGGGCGAGGAGCATGCGGCTCGGATGTCCCCCGAGCGTCGTGAACATCTCCTCGAACCCCTCCTGCGCCTTGGGCGTGGCCATGCGGTCGGCCACGTTGAGCCGGGAGAGCGGCGTGGCGCAGTAGATCGGCGTGTCGATGCCCTCCACGAACCCCTTCCATCCGCGCCGCTTGAGGTAGGGGAACTTGAGGTAGGACCACGGCTCCACGTGCTCCGCCACGTAGTCGGCGTACTCGCGGGGCTCGTAGCGGCAGATCTCCGCGCCCTCGAAGTCGACCACGCGCACCTGACCGTCGTAGAAGTCCACCGCGTTGTTCTCGTCGACCAGACCCATGTTGTGTACGTCGAGCGTGTACGGGCCGTTGGCGATGATCTCGAGGTACGTGGGGTTGGCGAGCACGACGTCGCGGAAGAGCTGCAGCGAGAACTGCGTGAAGTCGTAGAGATCGGCCGCCATCGGTTTGATCTGTTCCAGCTCGTCCGGCCGCAGGCCCTTGGCGACGCCGCCGGGTATGCACCAGATGTCCTGGGTGGAACGCCCGCCGATGATGCGCTGGATCTCCTGCGCCTTGCCGCGGGAGGCGATCACGGCGCCGCCGATCTCGAGGCCCACCTTGCCCACCACGCCGAGTACGTTGCGGACGGCCGGGTCGGCGTCGGGTCCGAGCACGAAGTCCGGCGCGGCCAGGGCGTAGAAGTGGGCGATGTGGCTGTGCATGAAGTGGGCGTTGTAGTACATGCGGCGGAGCTTCACGGCCAGCGGCGCGACCTCCCCCCCGAAGCACTCGTCCACGGCCTTGGCGCTGGCCATGTGGTGGCAGGCGGGGCACACGCCGCAGATGCGCGTCACGATCCGCGGCAGCTCCTCGATCGGTCGCCCCACGACGAAGCGCTCGAACCCGCGCAACTCCGGGATCTGCATGTAGCAGTCTTCGACGGCCCCGGCGTCGTCGAGGAAGATCTCGATCTTGCCGTGGCCCTCCAGACGGGTGATGGGATCGATGCTGATCTTCCTGGTCATTGGCGGACGCTCCTTTGCAGCAGCGACGAGGGCGCGCTGAAGCGGTACGCGAACCCGGTGAAGTCGGGCAGGCCGTCGAGGATGCGGTCGATCTCCTCGGCGTCGTTGGAGTCGATCACCGAGACGACGGCCGACAGCAGTTTGGCCCCCTGATCCACGACCCCGGGCAACGGACCGTAGCAGCCGCGGCAGGGGATACCGCTGGACGGACAACGGGCCCCGCAGCCCCCGCGTGTGGCGACGCCCGCACAGAGCACGCCCTGTTCGAGCAGGCACGTCTCGGGGTCGATCATCACCTGCCAGGGCCGATGGAAGGCCTTGACCTTCTTCTCGTTCTTGGTGCGGGGGCACTCGTCGCACAACGCCGTCTCGTTGGCCCCCACGACGGACCCGGGTACCGGCAGCCCGCCGCTCACCACCGCCTGCAGCACCTCCTTGATCCGGTCGGCCGCCGGTGGACAACCCGGCACGTAGTAGTCGACGGGGACCACGTCGTCCAGCTCGTAGACGCGCTTGTAGAACTCCGGGATCGTGAGCGTGGATCCGTTCACGCCGCTCTCGGGACGGGGCAGCGTGGTGTTGCCCTTCTCGATGCTGGGGTTGTGCAGATAGGCGACGTTCATGATCTCGTCGCGCGAGGCGAGGTTGGCCAGCCCCGGGATACCGCCGAGGTGGGCACAGGACCCGAAGGCCACCAGCACCTTGCTCTTGCGCCGCAGCAGCTTGGCGATGTGCTCGTTCTCGGAGTTGCGCACGGCGCCGTTGTAGAGGGCGAGATCGAGCTCCCCGTCCTCCATGGCCTCCACGTCGGCGTACTTGCCGTCCACGGCGATCGGCCAGAGGCGGATGTCCGCCGCGGCGTGGACGTCAAGGATGAACTCGTTCGTGTCGAGCACGGCGACGTCGCACCCGCCGCACGCGGCGCCCCAGTAGAGGGCGATCTGCAGTTTCTCGCCGGCCACGGGACCTCACCTCTCCACAGCGTCGTACGCCAGCGCCGTCTTGACGCGGCTGGGCCCGAGCGCCCGGAGACGCTCCGTCATGTCGTCGACGATGTCGGCGAACCGCGTGCCCTCGCTGGCGCTGACCCACTCGAGGCGGACCCGCTCCTCCTCGATGCCGAAGTCGGCCAGCATGCGCTTGAGGAGCGGCATGCGGCGCATCGTCTTGTAATTGCCCTCCGAGTAGTGACAGTCCCCCGGGTGGCAGCCGCACACCAGCACGCCGTCGGCCCCCTCCGCGAGCGCCTTGACGACGAACGTCGGATCGACCCGGGCGGAGCACATGACGCGGATCACACGCACGTTGGGCTTGTAATGGACGCGGCTGGTGCCCGCCAGGTCCGCGCCCGAATAGGAACACCAGTTGCACAAGAAGCTGACGATCTTGGGCTCGAAGCTCATGCCAGCACCCCCGTGATCTCGGCGAAGATCTGTGCGTCGGTGAAGTGCCTGGCCTTGATGGCGGCCGACGGACAGGTGGCCACGCAGGCTCCGCACGCCTTGCAGAGCGCGCTGATCACGTGACTCCGGCGCTTCTCCTCGTCGAACTCGATGGCGGAGTAGGGACAGATCTCGTTGCACACCCTGCAACCGGAGCAGAGATCCTCGTCCACCTCGGCGTACATCGCGTCGATCTCGAGCTTGCCGCGACTGATCTTGCCGAGGATACGGGCGGCGGCGGCGCGCGCCTGGGCCACCGAGTCGGGGATGTCCTTGGGCGACTGGCAGGCGCCGGCGATGTAGACACCGTCGGTGGTCGTGGCCACGGGGTCGAGCTTGGGATGGCTCTCGATGAACCACCCGTCCTTGTCCTGGCTGATGTTGACCAGGTGCGCGACCTGTCCCGCGTCGTCGCGCGGCTCCATCCCCACCATGAGGATGATGAGGTCGGCCGGGAGCTCGATCAGCTCTCCGGAGAGCTGCTCGTCGACGGTGAGGAGCATCTCGCAGTCGTCGCCGGGGTCGGCCCTCCGCACCACCGGACGCTCGCCCTTCCCGTACATCAGGAACAGGGTCTTGACCTCGGCGCTGCGGCGGTAGAAGTCCTCGCAACCCTTGCCGAACGCGTGCATGTCGACGTACACGTCCGAGACGTAGGCCTTAGGAAGCGCGGACTTGACCTCGTGCGCGTACTTCAGCGCCGTCATGCAGCACACGCGCGAGCAGTAGCCGTGGAACTCCTCGCTGCGGCTGCCGACGCAGTGGACGATGGCCACGTACTGGGGCAGCCGGCCGTCCTTGAGCTCGATCCGGCCCTGTTTGAGCATCTGCTCGAACTCGAAGGAGGTGATCACGTCGGGCAGCTTGCCGTACCCGAAGTGCGTCACCCGCGCCGCGTCGAACTCCTTGTATCCGGTGCAGACGACGACGCTGCCGACGTCCACCACCTGTCGGGGCGGAGCCTCTCCCGACGAGCGGCGCACGAGCGTCGCCTTGAAGTTGCCCACGAACCCGTCCAGCCTCTCCAGCTCGCTCTCCAGCAGCACGTCGACGTTCGGGTGCTCGACGACCCGCGTGACGCGGTCGACGATCATGTCGCGCGCCGAATCGAGATAAGGCGCGGTGAGGTCCACCCGGGCCACGTTGCCGCCGAGGGAGGCCGTCCGTTCGACCAGGTAGACACGGTTGCCGGCGTCGGCGAGCTCGAGCGCGGCCGACATCCCGGCGATGCCTCCTCCGATCACCAGCGTGTCCGGACACATCTCCACCGCCATCCGCTCGAGCGGCTCGTGGCAGGCGGCCCGGTAGACCGCGGCGCGCACCAGGTCCTTGGCCTTGTCGGTGGCGGTCTCGCCCGGATCGTGCACCCAGCTGCACTGCTCGCGGATGTTGGCCATCTGCACCAGGTACGGGTTCAGCCCGGCCATCTCGGCGGCGCGCCTGAACGTCGGCTCGTGCATGCGCGGGCTGCAGGCCGCGACGACGACCCGGTCGAGGCCCTCCTCCCGGATGTCCTGGACGATCATCTCCTGCCCGGGGTTCGAGCACATGTACTTGTACGAGCGGCTCACGGCGACGCCCGGCAGCGACTGCGCCGCCTCCGCCACCGCGTCGCAGTCCACCACGTTGGCGATGTTGGTGCCGCAGTTGCAGACGTAGACGCCGATCCGTCTCTCCGTCATCTCCCCACCCCCTCAGGCGGCATGGGCCTGGGTACGCTCGGCGCCGGGTCGCAGCGCGGTCGCCTCACCGGAACGCGCCCGCGCGAGCGCGGTGGCGCGGACCTGGGCGAGGTACATGGCGAGCGGCCGGTAGGCCAGATGCGACCATTTGCTGAACGGCACCTCGAGCGCGAGCATCGGGACCACCAGCGACAGGTGCACGATGTAGGCGACGTTGGCGGCGACGTCGAGGCCGCTGCGATGCAGGATGTGCTGCAGGATCCCGGTCGTCGCCACGATCAGGATCAGGACGAGGAAGATCCAGTCCGACTCGTGCGAATGGCGGTACTGCGCCGACGACCGCTTCACCCGGTTCCGCAGGAAGAGCGCCGTGCCGAGGAGGAGTCCGGCCGTGGCGAAGTAGCCGGCGACGTGGACCGACCAGTCTATCTCCGGTCCCGACGCCATGCGCGTGAGGAAGAACATGATGAGCACCAGCATGGTCACGTAGCTCAGCATGAGGGCCAGATGGGTCGCCCACGACCTCTTGTGTTCGCACTTGCTGTACCGGACCTGCGTGAAGAAGTGGGCGGGCAACATCCACGCGCTGGTGATGTAGCTGCCCAGGGTGGTCGGCAGGTCCTTGTCGCGGCCCATCGTGAACCACCACATGCGGGCCGCGTTGCTCAGCAGGAACGTCAGCAGCACACCTGCCAGCACCCAGTCGAAGATGTGGATGCTCGCGCTGGGCAGGAAGGCGTCGGGCCCGTCGTAGTGCGCGATGCTCCCCTGCGACATGCCGAACAACGTGAAGCCGATCGCCGTGAGGATCGCCACCAGCACGATGGCGCCGAGCTCCCAGCGCCACGAGCGGTAGAACAACCGCGAGATGCCGGTCCAGTCGTACTTCGACGTGAGCCAGCGCCGCAGGCTCATCATCGTCTCTCCGGGCTCCGCCTCGCGGGGGCATTGGTCGGAGCACTCGCCGCAGTAGTAGCAGAGCCACGGGTCGAGCTGTCCCTTGAGCTTGTCCTCGAGCCCCATCTGGAGGTAACGCATCGGTTTGCGGGGGAACACGTACGGATCGGCGGAGAACGGACACACCGCGGAGCAGTTGCCGCAGTGGTAGCACTTCATCACGTCCTCGGCTCCGTACGGCTCAAGCTCCTCGATCAGCTTGGGGTTGGCGCGGATTGCCATGTCGTCCTCCTACGAGACCGAGACGAGGCTTTTCGCGCGCGCCTCGATGTCGGTGAGCGTGAGACTGCCGAGGCTCTGGAGCCCACGTCCCGTGATGGCGCCCTCGAGCACCTTGGCCGCCACCGCCGATGCCTGGGCCACGGTGTCGGGGATGTCCTTGGGGCCCTGGCAGACGCCGGCCACGTACACCCCGCCGCGCTGCGTCCCGGTGGGGTCGCCGTTGTAGTCCGCCTCCGTGAACCAGCCGTCGGCGTCGCGCGGGACGCCGAGCATGGCGGCCAGCTCGTCCGAGCGTTCCGCCGGGACGAGGCCCACGGCGAGCAGCACCATGTCCACGGGGAACTCGAGCACCGAGTCGCTGAGGATGTCCTCGCCCTTGACGTACATCTGGCCGTCGTGCTCCGTGACCGAGGCGGACCTCCCCCGCACGATCACGGTCCCCTCCTCCGCGATCCGCTCGAAGAAGGCCTCGTACCCTTTGCCGAAGGCGCGCATGTCGATGTAGAACTCGTAGCACTCCGCCTCGGGCAGCTTCTCGCGCACCAGGTGGGCGAACTTCAGGGAGTACATGCAGCAGACACGTGAGCAGTAGGCGTTGTAGTTGCTGTCCCGCGAGCCCACGCAATGGATGATCGCCACGCTCTTGGGCGGCGCTCCGTCACGATCGAAGACCCACTCGTCGACCTTCTTGCGCTTGTTGTGCTTCAGCGTCTTGGTCACGATGCGCCCACCGGTGGGCCCCGAGGCGTTGGTGAGACGTTCGAACTCGAGCGCCGTGAGCACGTTGGGGTGGACGCCGTAGCCGTAACGGTCGAGCCGGGCGGCGTCGAGGGTCTCGTAGCCGGTCGCCACGATGACGCTGCCGACCTCGACCTGCATCACGTCGCCGTGTCCGTCCAGGTCGATGCAGCCCTTCGGACACTTCTTCCTGCAGGCGCCGCACTTCTGGCCGTTGGTCTGCACGTAGGTGCACGAGGCCTCGTCGACCAGGTAGGCGTTCGGCACCGCCTGCGGGAACGGGATGTAGATCGCCTTGCGCTCGGCGATGCCGGCATCGAACTCGCTCGGCACACGCACCGGGCAGACGTCGCTGCACACCCCGCAGGCCACGCAGGCCGCCTCGTCGACGCGACGCGCATGGCGCAGGATGGTCGCCTTGTAGGCGCCCGGCACGCCGGTCACGGACTCGACCTCCGAGTACGTGAGGAGATCGATCATCTCGTGCTGTCCGACGGCCACCATCTTGGGCGTCAGGATGCAGGCGGCGCAGTCCAGCGTGGGGAAGGTCTTGTCGAACATCGCCATGTGGCCGCCGATCGTGCCGGTGCGCTCCACGAGGTAGACGCGTTTGCCGCCGTCGGCGATCTCGAGCGCGGCCTGGATACCGGCGATCCCGCCGCCGATGACCAGTGCGGCGGCGTTCCACTTCGTGTCCTTGGGCTGCGCGGCGAGCGTGAAGGGCACTCCGTAGACGGCGCAGGCCACGATCGCTTTGGCGCGGTCGGTGGCGGGGTCGCCACCCACCCCGTAGGCGCGGAACGAGGCCAGTCTGACCTCGTCGGGCTCCCGGCCCGCAAGCGCCATGGCCCTGGTGAAGGCCGGCTTGAAGAACCCCGGTGAGTCCCCCCCGATGACGATCCTCTCAAGGCCCTCGGCGGCGATCTCGTCCGCGAGGGCCTCCGGGTCAAGCTTGGGCATCACGCCCATGGACCGCACCACTTCCACCTGGGGGAGATTGGCCGCGTAGTGGACCACGGACTCGTAGTTGACGCCGTCGTCCGCCTCCCCTCCGGCCCGGCACACGTACACACCGATCTTCATGTGAACCTCCGTGACCGCGTGTCCCCATGGCCCGCACAGAGCCCGAGGTCGTGCTTCCGGCTCTTGAGAAGTCCCTCACATGCAATACTAGAGATACCCTAGCGAGAATCAAGGACATGTTGTAGATATCAGGTCATCACCTGAGATGCGTGCGCATGCCGGCGGTCTGCGGACGTCTCGCCACCTGTCGTCGCCCCTCCGCGCGAACAGTCGACCGTTGCCACACGCCGAGGGAGTGGGTATGGTGGCGGTGAGAGACGACCGGCATGACTCAGGTGGTCCTTGTAGGAGGCTCGGGTGGTCGTCGCGTCGATGCAAAGCGGGACCGGAGGGCTGGGGTGAGTCTGCAGTCGACGCTCCGTTTCCTCGATCCGTTCCACGACCGCGGCACGCGGCGCCGGATCAGCGCCGAGGAGCGGGCCACGCTGCGGATGGTCAACCAGAAGGTGGCGGCCAAGCAATCGCTCAACGACGTCGCCGACTTCCTGTTCGAGCACACGCGCGGCATCATCCCCTGCGACCGCATCGGCCTCGCCTTCGTCGACGAGAGCGGCGAACGGGTGATCGCCCAGTACGCGCGGGCGACGTACCAGCCGCTCCTCCTGACCAAGGGCTACACCGCCGACCTGCGCGGGACGTCGCTCGAGCGGGTGATCAAGAGCGCCGAGCCGCGCGTCATCGACGACCTGGCCGC